>JAAUTD010000123.1 GCA_012031845.1 Synechococcaceae cyanobacterium SM1_2_3 | reverse complement strand
CGCTTTACGAAGGCTTTGGGCTGCCGGTGCTCGGAAGCGATGGCCAGCGGCGTTCCGGTGCTGACCTCGGATCGCTCATCGCTGCCCGAAGTAGTCGGCGAGGCCGCGATTCTGGTCAATCCTGAGGATGTGGAAGCGATCACTGCCGGGCTGGAGCGGGTGCTGACCGATGCGGACTGGCGATTTGTGGCGATCCAGCGGGGGTTGCAGCAGGCTCAATGCTTTTCCTGGGAACGCTGTATTGAGGAAACCGTTGCCGTCTACCAGCAGGCTTTGGTGGCGTAAGCCTTTCCAACTGCGGATAACTACAGAAAGGCAAAGATCATAAGGCAGAACCGGCTTCCAGCCAGTTCAACGGGCAGGACGCCCGTTCTACGTCGCCTTTTGCAATAGAAAATGGAAGCACCCATTATCCTCCCGCGCTTCCAGCAGCGCATGCCCCATTTGTCGGCTGAAGTTCTCGAAGTCGCGAACCGACTCAGGATCAGTGGCGATAATTCGTAAGACTTGACCGCCCTGCAGTCCGGCCAGCGCCTTTTTGGCTTTCAGTATCGGCAGTGGGCAGCTTAATCCCGATGTGTCAATTTCGGCGTCAATCGCAGTGGTCATGGCAATGATCCGCAGGTTGTTTTACAGCACATCAGAACAGCTTGCCGAGCAACAGATAGAGCGAAGCATTGCCGCCTTCCGCATAACCGCCCGCCAGATAGAATGGCCCTAATGGCGTATCCGCGCCGATGAACAGACTGCCGGCTGGAATCAGTGAATCCAGATTAATGTCGTCAACATCATTCCAGACCCCACCCAATTCCAGCGAACCGCCCGCAAACAGGGGAATGGTAAACGCGGCTGATGCGCTGTCCAGCCGGTACATGGCGATGACTTGACCCAGGGCGGCGTATTCCCCAGTCAGTTCGCCATTCTGAAAGCCGGATAGATTAACAAAGCCGCCCAGCCGGAATAAATCCTGAATCTCCAAATCGCCCGCCAGTTTACCCGCCAGCGATACTCTGGGAATAAGGGTGAATTGATGCCAGGTATAAGGTTTACTCCAGTTGATTCTCAGCGTCTGAAATTCATTATCAGCGCCCAATGCTTCCAGTGATTGATAAAACGAAATAGACCTGAGCGAGCCTGATGTGGGGAAATTCAGACTGTCCAGGGTGTCGGTAGCCCAGGTGATCGAATAGCCGCCACTTTCAAAATCATCATCCGTATCTTCAAGCGGCTGGCCAAAGCGGAACTCATTTTGTCCGACTGCATAACGCAATCCCAGCGACAAGCGCCCCCAACGCTCCAGATTACGGCCTGCTTCCAGCCCAATGGTAGTTCGCTTTACCCGAAAACTGGTTCTGACTCCGTCTGATCCATTGGATAGCAACAAATTGTACTGTTCATGGCCCAGAAAGGGATTAATAAAGTAATCCTGACGGGCGGTCAGTGGTTGATAGAAGTCGGTGAGTAAAGCAATGTCGCCGCCGATTTGGGCAAAGTTGCGCCATTCCCCGCCAAACTCATTCAGTTGGCTCATGGTATAAGCTGCGCTGATGGTGAAGAGCGAATCACCTTTCATATTAGCGCCGAGAAACAGGCCAAATCTGAGCGTGTCCGTGCCGACATCACGCTGCCGGGCTTCAACCACCAGTCCGGTTTTGCCCTCTTCTTTAACCAGCGAGTAATTGACTTCCTGAAACTCGCCCATTCCGTAGATCGTGTTGAGATTACGGTTAAGTTTTTGCGGATCGAGTGGTTCACCCGGTTTAATGTCCAGTTGTTTTTCGATCACCTGATCCGACAGCCGGGTATTATTGTTGATGCGAATGAAATCAATGACCGGATTTGAGGTTTGCGGCAATTCAGGCCGCGCCGCCAAATGGGCCTGATAGTCAGTGGATGAAATAGACAGGCGACTGAGGTCGGCGCGTCGGGCTTCAGCGGTGGCGTAACCGATGGTGACCGCTTCCGGCGAGCGTTCAAAGTTGATGCTGGTAATGTCCTTCAGGTCAGGGACTAATAAAATATCGTTGCGTCCTAATGTCTTGATCTGCGCTGTGACATTACGCTCAGTCAGAATCGCGGTGAGTTGATTAGTGATGGACAAGACCGAAGTTAATTCATCAGCTTTGGCCATCGGCGCACCCACATTCACTACGATCAGGACATCGGGATGACAGAGTTGCCGCGCTACATCTACCGGCACGTTATTCGCGACGCCGCCATCCACCAGTAGTTTGCCATCCAGTTCAATCGGCGAAAGGGCGCTGGGAATGGACATGCTGGCCCGCATCGCCTTGGCCAAATCACCAGACCCCAAGACCACGACTTCGCCGGTCTCCAAATCGGTCGCGACTGCGCGATAAGGAATGGGTAACTGGTCAAAGTCATGAACGTGGGCCGCAGGCAGCGCCAATTCCTCCAGCAGCAGCAACAGATTCTGGCCTTGCAGCAATCCCTTGGGCAGTTTCACCTTGCCGCCGTGCAGGCCAATTCCGGTGCTGGTCAGCAGCGCCCGCTGTTCCTCCTTAACCCGGAATGGCAGATCGGCGCGGGGCGGCCCATCAGCAAATGCCGCAGGCCAGTCAATCTGTTGCAGGGTTTGATCCATAACCGCCGGAGTCATGCCCGCCGCGTACAGCCCGCCGATGATCGAACCCATGCTGGTGCCCACCACGCAATCCACTGGAACCCGCAGCTCCTCCAGCAGGCGCAGCACCCCGACATGGGCCATGCCACGAGCGCCGCCGCCGCCCAACACCAGACCGACGCGAGGGCGACTGGTCGCCGCTTCCGCTGCTGCAAGGCTGAGCGGATGAATCGCCGCCAGCAGCGTGATCAGGATCAGCCATTGGAATAAACCGCTGTTCGCTTGACGATTGCGCATGAACCATTCCTTTCTAATCATTGGGTATTCAGCGGAAATTCAGAGAGTTTATGCCACGGTTATTTAAAATAGATGGCGCAGTGGAATTATGGGTGAACTGTAGCAGCTAATGCAGAACCTGCTCAGGCGTTATTGTAGAACGCTTATGAGGCGGAGGTAGCTATGAGCAACCAAGCAGATAAGTCATTACCTGACGATCCCGTTCCTGAAAACCTGGCGGCAAGCGACCGGCGGGAGTTCCTGATCAGCCTTGGCAAATGGTCAAAAGCCGTCATTGGCGGGGTATTGCTGGGCGGATCGCTGATGGTCGAACAGGAGGCTAACGCGCATGGAAGAGATGGCTGGAGCGGCAGTGGCGGCATCTGGTACAACTCCGGCAATGGCTGGGGCGGCTGGATACAAAGACCGTGGGGCTGGAATGATGGGCCGCGCTGGCGGGATTATCCCCGCTGGTACGACCGCCCGTATTGGAGCAACCGGCCCTACTGGAATGACGGCTGGCACAATCGCCATCCCTGGCACAACGGTGGCTGGCGCAATCAGGGTTGGCATAACGGCGGCGGCTGGCATAATCGCGGCTGGTATAACCGCTGACTCTCATCGGACGCTCAATGAACAACTTCCTTTACGACATTCCTGTTGCCCAGATTCCGGCCTATCGGGGCCAGCGTTTAATTATTCGCACTGACGACCCGGCGCGGCTCCCGGCTGATTTAGCCGAAGAAGACCCTGAGACGATTGTTGGCGTGCGGCTGCTGTCCTTGTCGGCTGATTCGGCGGCGTTGAATCCCTGGGCGTCGGGTTTGCCCTGGAACTGGTCATGACCGATCCGGCCACTGAATTTCCCTTGCTGTATCAGCACGTCAATCTGCTCGATAATCATCCAGTCTGGGTTGCAATTCCGGTTCGGGCTGGATTTGGCAAAGCGGTTAAGGTGGCGATTGCCCTTCATTTTGCAGTGCGATTGGAGATCGGGCAGCCAGAACCGGCGTTGATCGAAGAATTAAGCGAAATGGCGCTGTTTTATCTGCGTCAGCCCACAGTTGCGCAGCCGGTGGAGTTTTTTCACAGCACTTTGCTGGGTTTTTACCATAACGATCCCGCGCCGTTATGGGTGGTTCTGGATGACGATCCTCTTGCTCAGCGTTATGTCGGCGATGATGGGACGCAAGATTTGCCAGGGCGTTTGGCTGGGGTTGAGATTGCAGTAGATTTGGCAGAAGAAATCGAGAAATTATTGACGGCCAGCGAAGAATGTCAGAGCTGTGAATTTCTTAGCAGTTGCGGCGGTTATTTCAAATGGCCGCAGCGTGATTATGAGTGCGCCGGAGTTAAGCGGTTGTTTGGCGAATTGCGCGATGCGGCGGCTGAATTGCGCAGTGATCTGGCTCAAACTGCGATAGGCCATCCTGGTTCTTAGGTTCTTAATAGAGCGTTTGGCAGGGTGGGCATATTCGCTTTGCCTGTTCTCTAGCCATTCTCAACCGTAGTCGCACGGGCAGGATGCCCGTGTTATGTCAAGGGGATGGTCAGCTTGAGTTTGCCCAGCGCGTCGCGCCCGGTCAGCGTCAGGACACCAAAGTAGTACTGCAGCGAGGCCAGAAAGTCCGGGTCTCTGAGTACGGCCAGCATATCCTGTACGCCAAAGCGATTCACCAGTTGAACGATGGCGAGCGGTTCGGCGTCGTTCAGCGCCCGATTCACCGGTGTTTCGCCGTGCGGCAGCCGCGTCACATACTGAATCCGGTTGCGATCCATCGCCAGGTTGTCGTCCAGAATTCGGGCCGGATAGGTGTTACACCGGGACAGATGCTTGAGAAAATACAGCGCCAGGGTCGGGCTATAAACCTGTTCTTCCCGTTGCACGGTAAAACGATAGCCGTTGTAGAACTCGCGCATCAATTCCAGTTCTGTATCAGCCAGGACTTTCGCTTCAGGTTCAAAAACCGTTCGGGGTGAGCCTGTCGAACCCCGTTTTTTACCGATGAATGCCCTTCGACAGGCTCAGGGCGAACGGATGGAGCCTTCGACAGGCTCAGGGCGAACGGATGGAGCGAAAGTCCTGCCATCATTTTAGCATTGTCCCGCCGTGCGCTGGCCTGATGCTTACAGGACTTTCGCTTCGGGTTGTTCAAATACCGTTCGGAAAGTCCTGATAACCTGAAACCGATCTGGATTAAAAATAACTGATTTTTCTTATGGCCTGTTTAACCCTGCTGGATTGAACCGTATGAAAAGCCTGTCAAGTCGCCTGTCGCTGCTGTTGTCCATCGGATTGATGGTCTGGATGCTGGTGCCGACCGCGTTTGCGCAATCAGACGCCAATCAACACAAAATTGCTCTGGTCATGAAGGCGCTGTCCAACCCGTTTTTCAACAACATGGCAACCGGCGCCAAAGAGTATGCCGGTGAAAACCACCTCACGCTGGAAGTGTTTGGCACCGAGACTGAAACCGATACCGAACACCAGATCAGCATTGTTAATAATCTGGTCTCGCGGAACTACGGCGCTATCGTGATCGCCCCAATGGAATCGCGAAAACTGGGGCCAATCCTGAAAAAAGCCATCGATCAGAAGATTGTAGTGATCAATATTGACAATCCTCTGGATCAGGATACTCAGACTCAATATGGTCTTGCCATTCCTTTTGTCGGCTCCAGCAACGCCAAGGGCGCATCGCTGGTGGGCGACTATATTCGCCGCCAACTGCGCGGCAAGGGCCGAGTCGTCATTATTGAAGGCATCAGCGGCGCTCACAATAGCGAATTGCGCAAATCCGGTTTTCTGCAAGCGGTCAAGGTCGGCGGCGGCATCGAAGTGGTCGCTTCGGTCAGCGCCAACTGGCATACCGAGGATGCTTTTGCGCAAATGACCCGTCTACTTCAAAAAGGCGTCGGGATGAATGCGGTGTTCTGCGCCAATGATCAGATGGCGCTGGGCGCTTTGCAGGCGCTGGATTCGCATGGGTTGAGCGACAAGGTGCTGGTTGCGGGCTACGACAATACCGATGCGGTGCGCAATGAACTGCGTAATCGGCGGATTCAGGCTACGGTCGAGCAGCATCCCGAACTGATGGGGCGTTATGGCGTGGCGCTGGCCCATCAGGCGCTGCGCGGCCAGCGCATTCCCGCTGCTCAGGAAACCCCGCTGGATTTAATTACCCATGACAGCTTTGGCAAACAGATCGCCCTGGCGCTGTCGGAACAGGCCAATCCCTTTTTCGCCACTCTGCTCCAAGGCGCGCAGGCGCAGGCCGATCTGCATGGCGTGGAGTTTCTGTACAGCGACGCCGGCAACGACGACGCCCAGCAGATCATCGCCATACGCAATTTCGTTGAAAAGAAAGTGGATTTCCTGTTGATCAATCCGACCAATTCGCAAGCGGCGCAACCGGCGATTGAACTGGCGAATCGCGCCGGTATTCCGGTGATTACTGTGGATCGCAAGCAGGACGGCGGCGCAGTGGTTTCGCACATCGCGTCCGACAATGTGGCGGGTGGGCGGCTGGCGGCGGAGTTCCTGGCCCGCGCACTGCAAGGCGACGCCGTACTGGCCGAGATCGAGGGGATTCCAGGGACTTCGGTCAGCTACGAGCGCGGCAAGGGATTTAACGAGGTGATCGCCCAGCATCCGAAGTTGAAAATTGCAGTGCGTGAAGTCGCCAACTTCAATCGCGACGAAGCCCGCGCCATCATGACTGGCCTGCTGGCGCAACATCAACGGTTCGACGCCATTTTCGCCCACAACGACAACATGATTCTGGGCGTGATGGATGCGCTGCAAGCGGCCAATCCGGCTCACTACCCGATTCTGGTCGGATTTGACGCCATCCCGGCAGCCCGGCAGGCGGTGCGCGAAGGCAAAATCGCCGCGACCGTCGCCCAAAAACCGGCGCAAATGGGCGCTCTGGCGATGGATATCGCGCTCAAATCATTGCGGGGCGAACCGGTGCCCGCAACGATTGCGGTTGCGCTGGAACTGGTCGAACGCGGTCAATAATCTCCTGCTCATCACCCTGGCGCCAGAACAATGTTAGGCACGGTAAAGCAACGCTTTTATCTGATCGCCAGCCTGCTGTTGCTCTTGCTCAGCGTGGGTTACGTCGGGGTGATCCTGTTTTTGGGGCAATTATCGGCCAGCGCCGACCGCAGCGTACTGGCGACGCAGGCGGATCGGGAAACCCGCAGTCTGGAGCGGCAATTCTGGGAAATGCGGTTCTGGGAACAGGCGGCGCTGGCGCAGAATCGCCCTGACGCCGAACAACAGTTCGCGGCGCTGTTCAACCAGGCCAAAGCCAGCATTCGCCAACTGGACGCTGAAACCGCTGACGCCATCACCCCGCAACGGATTACTGACATTGCTACGCAGTTTACCGAGTATGAAAATCTGTTCAGCAAACTGACCCAGATCAAAACCCAGCAGCGCCTGAACAAGACCAGTTTTGACTCCAATTACCAGGTATTGGCCTCGTCGCTGTTTTTCAGTCCCGACGCCAGCACCCTGTATAAGCCGTTATTTACCGTAAATCGCTTTCAGGAAAGTTATTTTCTGGGCCGCTCCGAGGTGCGCTACGGCAGTTTGACCATCGCCTTCGATTCTCTGCTGCGCGGCATCAACCAATCCCTGCTGCGTAATGATGCCCGCTTGCGCGGCTATGCCGAACGCTACCAGGAGATGTTGCGCCGGGATTTCACCCTGGAAAGCGAGCTGCGCGATCTGAATCATCAATTTGACGAGCTGACTCGCGGTCTGACTGTGTTGCTCACCGAGATCTCGGCTCAGGCGATTGCCAGCTATCAGCGGGAATTTCAGGCCAGCCAGGATATTCGCAGCCGAATCCAGCATTCGCTGTTGCTGTTCGCGTTGCTGATGATCGGACTGTTTGGCGGAATGCTGCATCTGATGGCGCACAAAATTGTCTGGCCGATCCGGGCCATTTCCCAGGTGGCCCGCCGGGTTCAGGCTGGCGACCTGAATGCGCGGTTTGTTTCCGCCGACAACGACGAAATCGCCCAACTGGGCTTCGCCATTAACCAGATGCTCAACACCATTGCCCACCACAATCAAAACCTGACGACCTATCAGAACAGTCTGGAAAAACTGGTTGAGGCGCGCACTGGAGAACTTCAGAAGGCTAAGGAAACCGCTGATGCGGCCAATCGGGCCAAGAGCGAATTTCTGGCGAATATGAGCACGAAATCCGAACCCCGATGAACGCCATTATTGGCATGGCTGATTTGCTGGCCGAAACCAGGCTGAGCCAGGAACAGCGCAATTATGTGGAGGTGTTCAAAAGCGCCGGGGAAAATCTGCTGATTCTGATCGAGGATATTCTCGATCTGTCGAAGATCGAGGCTGACAAGCTGATTCTGAATGATGAAAGCTTCGACCTGGAAAGTCTGCTGAATCAGCAGATCGATCTGCTGGCGATGCGGACCTTGAAAAAAGGTCTTGAGCTGATTCTCCATATTGATCCGTCCGCCCCGATCAAGGTCGAGGGCGATCCGCACCGACTCCAGCAAGTGCTGACCAATCTGGTCGGAAACGCTATCAAGTTTACCGAACGCGGCCAGATTATCGTCAGGGTCAGTCATAACGCCGATCAGCCGGATTCCGGGCGATTGCGCTTTGCGGTGACTGATACCGGCATTGGCATCCCGCTGGATAAACAGGATCAGGTGTTTCAGGCGTTTACCCAGGCGGATGGGGCGATCACCCGCAAATATGGCGGTACTGGCCTGGGGTTGACCATTACCCGTCGTCTGGTCGAAATGATGGGGGGGCGGATCAGTCTGGAGAGCCAACCGGGTCAGGGCAGCACCTTTTCTTTCACCGCCCGGCTGAGACTGACGCCGCTGGCTCCTGATGCGCCAACGGCTGCTATTCCATTTCTGAGTGGTTGGCTGGCGCTGGTGGTGGATGACGTGGCGATCAACCGGCAGATCGTCAGCGAGGCGCTGACGGCGGCTGGCGCACGGGTGGAATCGGCGGCAACGATAGATTCAGCGTTCAGGCTGCTGCGGGATGCCGCGCAGGCCGGGCAACCTTATCAATTATTGGTGCTGGATTCGCAGATGGCGGACGGGGATAGCGTGGACTTATTGGCGACGCTGGCCTACGAGCCGGGCTATGCCCAGTTGCCCGTCGTGCTGCTGAGTTCCGGCGAACGGCGCTGTTATGATCTGGCGGAAGCAGCGGGCGGTCGCATCGTCTGCCTGCCGAAACCGATCAAGCGCCGGGCGCTATGGGATATTCTCAATCCGTTGTGCGGCTACGCCAGCGGCGAACGGGTCAAAGATATCAACAATAGCCGCAGTCGGACTCGCACTGGCCTGCTGTTGGGCGGTTCGGCGGATCAGCCCGGCTTGTCTATCCTGGTGGCGGACGATTCACAGGATAACGTCATGCTGATCCGGGCCTATCTCAAAAAGACCCCGCACCTGCTGGAAATTGCCGAAAACGGGGCGATTGCCGTGGATCGATTCAAAACAGGCCATTTTGATCTGGTGTTCATGGATGTGCAGATGCCGGTGATGGATGGCTATACCGCCACCCGCGCTATTCGGGAGTGGGAGCGTGAATATGACTACCCGCCAGTTCCGATCATCGCCCTCACCGCCAATGCCCTGCGCGAAGATGAACAGCGCAGTCTGGACGCCGGTTGCACCGGTCATCTGACCAAGCCGATTCGCAAAGGCATGTTTCTGGCCGTGGTGCAGCAATATATGCTGTAGAACAGGAGGTTCAAAGGCTATTCAACGCGGGTTTAACTCCCTATTTACCTATTGGAGGGGTCGAACCACCCCGCCCCTAACGGGGCATACGCGCCAACTTAAGGGCTAACTCTCAGATATTGCTGAGTCCTTGGGCTTGGCATTCGGCGATGAGTTGACGGATCCGTTCCGGTACGGTTTGCAGAGTGCGGCGGCGACGACGCTCTTGGAGGACCACGAGGGCTTCCGGCCAACGGGCCAAATTCCAATGCCGGGCACCGTGAATCGCGGTGGTCAGCTCCCGTTGTAACAGGGTCCAAATTCGCCATGGGGTAGCGCGGCGGGGCTGATCCAGCCGATTCCAGTCGCGACCGCAACGCCGGCGGAGCCGTTTCTCGACGATCCAGGCGTAGAGCAACTTGCCGTGGAGATAAACCTCTGCCAAGGCGCTGTCTTTCCTGGCCCGAAGACGATCCATACTCAAAATGCTTTTCAAACGCTTGAACACGAGTTCGATTTGCCAACGCACCCGGTAGAGCGCCCTGATCGTGGTCGTGGACAAGACCTCGGGCGGCAGAGTGGTCCAAATCAACACCCATTCGGCCAAAGCCAGAGTCCGCGCCTGAATCTGATGGCCTTTTTTCGCGGCGCGCGCCCGCGCCGGCGCGCGCGTTCCGCG
>JAAUTD010000006.1 GCA_012031845.1 Synechococcaceae cyanobacterium SM1_2_3 | reverse complement strand
GGTGATCATCGGCCCGTCCGGTTCCGGCAAATCCACCTTTCTGCGCTGCCTGAACGGGCTGGAAGAATTCGACGACGGCCAGGTGATGATTGACGGCATTGACATTGCTGGCAGCAAAACCAATCTCAACACCGTGCGCCGCGAGGTCGGGATGGTGTTCCAGCATTTCAACCTGTTCCCGCATAAAACGGTGCTGGAAAACGTGACGCTGGCGCAGCGGGTGGTGCGCAAGCGCAAGGCTGCCGAAGCGGATGAGCGAGCGATGCAACTGCTGATTAAGGTCGGCATCGCCGAGAAGGCGCAGGAATACCCGTCGCGGCTGTCGGGTGGGCAGCAACAGCGGGTAGCGATTGCCCGCGCTCTGGCGATGGACCCCAAGATTATGCTGTTTGATGAGCCAACCAGCGCGCTCGATCCCGAAATGGTGGGCGAAGTGCTGGATGTGATGAAGCAACTGGCCGCCGAAGGGATGACGATGGCGGTGGTCACCCACGAGATGGGTTTTGCCCGCGAAGTGGCCGACCGGGTGCTGTTCATGGATGCCGGGCGGATTGTGGAGGATGCGCCGCCGATGGAGTTTTTCACCGCGCCCAGGGAACCCCGGGCGCAGGCGTTTTTGAAGCAGGTGTTGTAAATCGGCCTGAACCGGACTCAAGCCGGTTTGTCGCCGTCGGTTTCGACCACGCCCTTCAGCATCACCCCATCCACCCCGACGATCCGCAGCCGGGTTCCCGCCGGACAATCCCGTTCCACCAATACCTTCCAGGTGCTGTCATCCACCCGGATTTTGCCGTGGCCGTTGACCGTCGGCGCGTCCAGGGTGAACACCCGGCCGACATACTGGTGACCGCGCCGGTTGAGCAGCGGATCAGCGGTCTGGGTTGGATGCCGCCGCAAGCGCCAGCGCCAGGCCACAATCGAGCCGACCGACAGCAGCGCGAACAGCATGATCTGATAGGTCCAGCTCATGTCCGGCAATAGCGTCAAGGTGAATCCCACGATCAGCGCCGCTACGCCCATCCACAGAAAGAAGAAACCGGGGACAATGGCCTCAATCGCCATCAGCGCCACGCCCAACAACATCCAGTTCCAATAGACCGGCTCCAGCAGTCCGGCGCTCATGAACGGCTTCCCGTCTTGCTCATGGCCTCCTGCGCCAGTTCAGCGACGCCCGCTAAAGTGCCGACCAGCCCTGACGTATCCAGCGGCATCAACAATACTTTCTGATTCGGTGCCGCCGCCAGCTTGGTAACCGCCTCGACATATTTCAGCGCCACGAAATAGTTGACCGCCTGCACACTGCCCTTGCCAATGGCCTCAGACAACATCAGCGTAGCGCGGGCTTCAGCCTGAGCCAGCCGCTCGCGGGCTTCGGCATCGCGCGAGGCGGATTCCTTGCGGCCTTCCGCTTCCAGAATCGCCGCCTGTTTTTGCCCCTCTGCCGCCAGAATGGACGCCTGCCGTTCGCCCTCGGCGGTCAGAATAGACGCCCGTTTGTCGCGCTCCGCCTTCATCTGCCGCGCCATCGAATCCACCAAATCCTTGGGCGGGGTGATATCCTTGATTTCAATGCGAATTACTTTCACCCCCCACGGCGTCGTGGCTTCATCCACCACCACCAGCAGCCGGGTGTTGATCTCGTCGCGTTTGGAGAGCAGTTCATCCAGATCCATTGATCCCATCACCGTGCGGATGTTGGTCATGGTCAGTTGGAGAATGGCGAATTCCAGTTGATTGACCTCATAGGCGGCTTTGGCCGCATCCAGCACTTGATAGAACACCACGCCGTCTACCCGAACGATGGCGTTATCCTTGGTGATGATTTCCTGCGAGGGCACATCCAGCACGGTTTCCATCATGTTCATCTTGCGGCCAACCCGGTCAATCACCGGAATGATGAAATTCAGTCCCGGGGTCAGCGTTTGGGTGTAGCGTCCAAACCGCTCAATCGTATATTCCATGCCCTGCGGAACCGACTTGACCCCCAAAAACACCAGAATGACGGCGAAAACCGCCAGTCCGATCACAAACGCGGAAAAACCTTCCATCCTCGTGACTCCTCTGTGAAATTACTCGTGGAGAACGGCGCCCGAACGGGCGTCAAGTATCACCTGCAAGGGTAGATCGGTCTCGCTCCACGCCACAATTTGCCAACGCGGCGCACCGTCTTCATCAGGATAAAGCGAGGCGGATTCCGGCGTATGACGCCCGACCCCCGCCCATTGATCCAGCAGCGTTAAAGCCGTCGGCAATGCGCTATCCAGATCATGCAGCCAAGGCCCGCACCGCAACGGCGTCAGCGGCGAATCGGCGGTGAGTTCGGCCCAATCAGCATCATCCCTGGCCTGCTCAAATTCCCGTTCCATTGCGCTGACCGTCACGGTGCAAGCGACCGGATCGAGCAAAATATCAAAGCCATGCAGGCGGCGAATCCGCCGTTGCGGATGATCGGCGCAACTGCCAAAGGTATAACGGAACTGCCGCGTTCGTACGCTCCCGCTTTCATCGCGCTCAAGGTCAACGACCACATTTTCCAGTTCGGATCGGGAATCCGTGCATCGGGCCAGAGCGCGGATCTGATCATAGCTTTCCCGTACGGTGCAAATCCGCATGGGAGCCGTCAGTGTGTGCTGAGTGACCGAATATTCGGGGCTGCGCCCGCAAAAGCTTCCGCAGCGATGCCGTGTTCGGCCAGCAACCGGCGGGCGCGGCGGTCAGCGGCGCGCAGATGCAGACTGGCCAGCGGCCACGCTTGCCGCCAGACCCCATAATCGCGCCTTGGAGACTGAGCTGAGCCGCGCAAGGATTGGCCGGATCGGGCCGCAGCCAGCCTTGGGCAATCAGCGCCGCAATTTCGCGGGCGTAGCCGTTGGCGAGTAAATCGGCGGGATCGCGAATCGCCTGTTCGATTTTGGCCAGACTCACTGGCTGCGCCAGGGCGGTGACCAGTTCCCGATGCAATACATACAGGGCGCGAGGCTCCCACACATCCTTGAGTTGCAGGCGAGCCAGGTAAGCGGGTGAGGGCAGGCTGTAGGGCATGGTGAGATTATTGGTGGACAGCACCCGGCCATCGCTGAATTCAGTGGCGAATTCAACAAAACTCCGCGCCGGACGGACCCCGGTCGTGAATTCAATGTGGACTACGACCGCGCTAATGCCCTGTTCCGGCTGGCCCAGCAGCCGCAGCCATAACACCGCATTCTGGATCACGCTATCGCAATGAAAATCGCCGTAGTGGACAAAACCATCGGCGGCCAGCGCTTCGGCGGCGTCGGCGAATTCGATCCATGCCTGATCGGGCAAATCGGTCTCTGGCGTGGCAATGAAGCGCGGGCGCAACGGTTGCCGCAGTTGCATCAGCACCAGCGGGACGCCGATCAGCAGTTGCGCCAACAAGGCCAGCGGCGCGATTAGCCATTTCAGCAGGCGGATCAGCAGCACCAGGGTATAGGACGGCAGCAGCACGATGATCCGCAGCACAGATAATAATGAGTGGCGCACTGGCGGTTCCTGAGTTATGCGATGTGGTCATCCAGCCGTCCCAGGCTGAAAAACTGGCCTTGACTCCAGACGCCATATTCACGACGCGGGCCTGAGCGCCGTTCTTCGCCAAGTTCGGCTAATTCCAGGAATACGGCGCGGGTCAGCAGGGCGCGTAATCGGCCCCGCACCAGAACCGTGGGAACCGGTTCACCGTTGGCAGTGGGATAGTCAACGATGAGCGGATGATCGGAGCCGATGGCGAAGGCATCGCCCAGATTGGTGGTCGTGCGCAGAACTTGATCCCGCCCGACGCCACTGGCATCGAGCCGCACCGCCAGAAAGGGCGCTATTTCGACCTGGATGCGCCATTTTTCCACCGGGGTGACCAGATAGTAATGACCGTCTTCGTCACAACGCAGGATCGAGGCAAATAACTGAATCAGTGATTCACGCTGGATGGGTGCGCCGTCGTGATGCCAGACGCCATTGCGGGCAATGCGCAGATTCATCTCGCCGCTGAGGGGCGGATTCCATTGATCAACGGGCGGTAGCAGACGGTTTGTAGACAACGCAACGGCCAAAGCGGCGAGGTCAGGTGCGGGATTGGACATGAATTAGGAATCGAGTCGTTGAATGTGCGCATATTATATGAATGCGCAACGACAGCGATAAACCACTGGCAACAAACAAGGGCTTGTCTGTACCGCTATGAAAATCAGTGGGGTTCGGCAGGGAATCCCGCCCGGCTCGATCCAGTCAGCACGGGCGGATTAGGCGTCAGCCTTCGGTCGTTACCTGCCGCAGATCCCGATAGACCCGCAACACCCTTTCGGGGAACGAGGATCGGGTTCCCAGACTGCCGTTGTAACTGAGCAATGCCCGCCGCAAGTTGCCGGAGTGGGCGTCCAGATACTTCACCAAAATTTTGGAACCAGTGTGAATGTTCTTGGCGGGATCGAACAAGGCGTGTGAGCCGCCAATATCCTGCATTTTTGCGGGTGGGAACGCGGCAATACCTGCATCAAACCGCGAGCGCCTTCCCGGCTGACCGCCTGTTCCTTGAAGGTGGATTCGACCGCGATGATGGCGAGGATTAATTCTGGTTCGACCTGATGAGTTCTGCCATTGCTAAAGGCTTCAGCCACGATTCGCTCGGCCTTGTGTGCAGGAACCTGGTAGCGACGCTGAATGTGTCCAGCAAGACGGGAGTGTTTACGCTGTTCGCTGGCTGATATGGCGCTGGTGCGAATTGTCGCATCAGGTTAGCGACCAAGGCGGCGGTCGTAACCGACATGGCGCTGGTGCGAATGATCGCATCGGGGTTGGCGACCAGGGCGGGCCTGGTTTTTTCTGCGGCTTTGGCGGTTTCCAGTGATTCCGCCAAGGTTGGCGCGGACATCAGCATCACCGCGCACAGCAAACTGGATTTCAGGGTTAAAGTCAGCCTTCCTTTAGCACATTCAGTAAATTCCATGAGACCTCCATCTTTAATCAGTACGCACTGATAGTGCTTGATGGACTCATCCTGAAATCGGCGCGGGACTTTTCCTGAGTCCGGATCGGATAATTTCGATCCCCGTGAGTCCGACCTAAGCAACTCCGGATACAGGCCTGCCAGCCTGTTTACCGGTGCCGCCTGACGTTCCCAGGGCAGTATCTACAAAGCAACTGGCCTATGGCAGGAACATACTGCAATACAGCATTGCGGCGCTATGAAAGCATGGAAGAAAAATGTTTTGCAAGTCCCTAATTGTAAAATAATTATTTCATTGGCTTAGATCGCGTACTTTTTAATCAACGATTATTTATAAATTTTATGTTTTATTACAATAAGTTAAATAATTTTGTATTTTTTTAACAAAAATTAAATTTTGTTATATAAACAATAATTTAAAATTTTTTCGTGATGAGGAATAAAACAGAGTTTTTAGTTTGAATTATTAGGTCATAAAGGTTTTGACATTTATGAGCGGCATGATCGGAGAATTTCAATAAATTATTTATTAATCAATTAGTTATTTATATTTTTCCGTGACTGTCCGATTGAACAGATTTTTGTGGTAATAGATTGAAAATAAATAGTTTTTATAAATTTTTGACCGGTTGGATACAAAGTCGGCGACAAAGCGGCAGCGCAGGCGGTTCAGAAAAGCAGTGTTGGAAATGGATAAGGATGTATCATTTATGAAACAATGGCGAATCGAGGGGCTGAATTCGGATGTGACGCCAAAATTTCCAGCAAGCGCGGGACTTGATATTGTTAGCAGGCGATTAACAGGAGAATGACGATGGGCAACCGGCTTTCCAAAATTTACACCCGCACCGGCGACGCTGGCGCCACCGGACTGGGCAACGGCGAACGAGTCGCCAAGGACTGTCCGCGCATCGAGGCGATAGGCGCGGTGGATGAACTGAACTGTACGATTGGCCGGGTGCTGGTGCATGACTTGCGCCCGGAAATTCGTGATTGCCTGCAAGAAGTCCAGCATAAGCTGTTCAATCTGGGCGGTGAGCTGAGCATCCCCGGCTATCAGACGATGAAGGATGATGATGTGGAGCGACTGGAGGCTTTGCTGAATGAATTCAATACGCAACTGCCGCCGCTCAAGGAGTTTATTCTGCCGGGCGGCGGGCGGGCGGCGGCGGATTGCCATATCGCCCGCGCCACCTGTCGCCGCGCTGAGCGGCGCGTGGTGTCGTTGGCGCGGGATGAAGAGGTAGCCGATCCGGTGCGGATTTATCTGAACCGGCTTTCGGATTTGCTGTTTGTGCTGTGCCGGATTCTGGCCCGCGACGATGGCGGGGTTGAGGTGCTATGGCGCAATCCGAACCGTAGCGAGCCATCCCCGCCCTCCGACTCATAATTCTGAACACGGGCAGGATGCCCGTGCTTCAGCCTTAACATTACCAGGACTTTCGCTTCGATTACAAAAACCGTTCGGGGTGAGCCTGTCGAACCCCGATTTTTACCCATGAATGCCCTTCGACAAGCTCAGGGCGAACGGATTGAGCGAAAGTCCTAATTACTTCTCCAGCACATACTGCCCTGGGGCTGCGATCAAAGGCGGATATTGGGCATTGCCCAGCGTGGGCGGGGCCGTCAGAGGACCGCAGCGCTCGCCCAGCCAGCGGCTCCAGTCATCCCACCACGAACCGGTCGCTTTTTCGGTTTTGGCGCGCCAGGTCTCGGCATCGGTAGCGCCGCTGGCGTCGCCCACCCAATAGCGTCGTTTGGGCGGCGTGACCGGCGGATTGATGATGCCAAGAATGTGTCCTGACGTTGCCAGCACATAACGGGCCGACCCGCCGACCAGTCCGCACAGCAGAAACGTCTGTTTCCACGGCGCGATGTGATCCTGCTCCGCGCCCACCGCGTATAACGGCTGCTGGATCGTCTTCAGATCGAGCCGCCGCCCGCCGATCTCCAGGCTGCCCTGCATCAGCCGGTTGTTTAGATACAACTCTCGCAGATAGAACTCGTGCATCGCGGCTGGCATCCGCGTGGTGTCGCAATTCCAGAACAACACATCGCTGGGCGGCAATTCTTCGCCGTACAGGTAGCTGTGCATCACATAATGCCAGATCAGGTTATTGGGCCGCAGCATCCGAAAGGCGCTGGACATATCGGCGCCGTCCAGATAGCCCGCTTTGTTCATCCGCTTGCGCAGGAACTCGAAGCTGGCTTCGTTCAGAAAGACTCCAATTTCGCCCGGATCGCTGAAATCCACCAGGGTGGTGAACGTGGTCCAATGCGCCACCGGATTCGCGGCGCGGTCCGCCGGATCGGCGTTGAGCCAGGCCAGCATCATCGCCAGCGCGGTGCCGCCCAGACAATAGCCGGTGGCGTGAACCTGATTGACGCCGCAAATGGCGCGGGCGGCTTCCAGCGCCGGGCGCAGTCCTTTCAGCAGGTAATCATCCAGCGTCACCGCCCGCGCTTCAGCGCCCGGATTTTTCCAACTGGTGATGAACACAGTGAAGCCCTGCCCGACCAGGTAGCGAACCAGGCTGTTATTCGGACTCATATCCATGATGTAGAACTTGTTGATCCACGGCGCGACCAGCACTATCGGCGTTGCATGAACCTGTGCGGTCACCGGCGCATACTGGATCAGTTCCAGCAGTTCATTGCGCAGCACTACCTGGCCGGGTGTCGCCGCCAGATCGCGGCCTACGGTGAACGCATCCGGCTCCACCATCCGCACCTCGCCCGCCGCCAGATCGCGCAGCCAGTTTTGCAAACCCAGCAGCACACTAAAACCGTGACTGTTCAGACTGAAGCGCAAAGCTTCGGGATTAGTCCAGAAAAAATTGGTGGGCGCCACTGCGTCCAGCCATTGCCGCGCCCAGAACGCCGCCCGCCGCCGTTGAGCGGGATCAATGTCTTCCGTGGCGTAAATTGCGTCTTCCAGATAGCGGCTGTACAACAGATACATTTCCTTCAGGTAGGCGAATCCCGGCTGATCCGACCAGACTGCATCCTGAAAACGCTGGTCATGGATCACGGCGGGTACGGCTGGTTCGGTGGTAATGCCAACGCTGGCGCGGGCAAAACGGTCATGCACCCGGTGCGCGTCCATCGCCAGATTTTGCAACAGCGCACCCAGTCGTTCTGGCTGGCGCAGCCAGGCTTGCTGCACCGCCAGGCTTGATCCAAGGATGTCGAAGGGATCCAGCGGGGAGCCGGTGGATGGGGGAATGGATGATTTGCTGCTCGACGCCTGCGTGTTCATGCTAGTCCTCCTTCTGAGCCACACGAAGCGGAATGCCGTGGGCAGTCGGTGTGTTTCACAGAGTACAGCGCATGAATTATAAGCTTTTAGCCACCTTTTAACCCAGAGTAATGCGCCAGCACTGGTGAATTTTCGGATTGCGGGCAAAGTCCCGGCGGCAAAGTCCGGCGTCCAGTCTTCAATCTGAGATCGGCAATGCCTCGACATCCAGCCGAACTTGCGGTGATTGGTGGAGAAGATCAGTGCGCCATCCGGGGTCAGCAGCCGCACGGTCTGCCGCAGCAATTCCACATGATCACGCTGCACATCGAAGGTCTCGTCCAGCCGTTTGGAATTGGAGAAAGTCGGCGGATCAAGAAATATCAACTCATAGCGATCCATCGCCCGCTCCAGCCAGCGCCGACAATCGGTTTCAATCAGCAAATGCTGACGGCCATAAATGCTGTTCAATTCCAGATTGCGCCGCGCCCAATCCAGATAGGTGGCGGATAAATCCACCGTGGTGGTGCTGATCGCGCCGCCCAGCGCCGCGTGAACCGTCGCCGCGCCGGTGTAGCCGAACAGGTTGAGAAAATGCCGCCCTTTGGCCTGCTCGCGCAGCCATTGCCGGGTCAGCCGATGGTCGAGAAACAAACCGGTGTCGAGATAGTCGCTGAAATTGACCCGCAACCGCGCTGGCCCCTCGCGCACTTGGTGGAAATGGCCCTGTTCCGCCTGTTTCTGATACTGGCTGGCGCCCTTCTGCCGTTGCCGCACTTTGAGAAAAATCCGCTCCGGCGGCAATTCCAGCACTGCGGGCAACACCGTCATCACCTGATGCAACCGTTCCTGAGCGCGGGCCGGGTCTACACTCGTCGGCGGCGCGTACTCCTGCACATGCAGCCAGTGTTCATAGCGATCTATCGCCACCGCGTATTCCGGTAAATCCGCGTCATAGACACGGTAGCAACTCACGCCTTCCCGTTCGGCCCAGCGTCCCAGATGCCGCAGATTTTTCCGCAGCCGGTTGATGAAGCCGTCGGCTCCGCTGGTGATCGCCTGATTAAGCGCAGCGGCTTGAGCGCGGCGGTCGGCAGCGGCGCGATCTACGAAAAATTCTGGTTCGACTTGAAATTGCAGCAACCGGCATTCCAGCGGGCCATTGTGAAAAACATGGGTTTTATGGGCGCGCAGCCCCATCCGCTTGCCCAGTTCCGGCGCGCCGGTGAACAGCGCCGCCCGCCAGCCGCCAAAATGGCTTTTCAGCCGCTCGCCCAAGTGAACGTATAACGCGCTCACATCGTCAGCTTCGCCCAGCCGTTCGCCATAAGGCGGATTGGCGATCAGCAAGCCGGGCGGGCCAGACGGCGGCTTGACCGTGGCCCACTCGCGCCGCTCGACCTTGATGCGATCCGCGACGCCGGCCCGTCCGGCATTGATCAGGGTCGCCCGCACGGCTTTGGGATCGCTATCGCTGGCGTATAACAACGGAATGCGGCGATGTCCCGCCTCGCGCCGCTCGCAGGCTTCGGCCAGCACCCGGTTCCACAGCGCGGGAATATGACCCAGCCAGCCGCTAAACCCCCAATGAGCGCGATCCAGACCGGGTGCGCGGTCGCCCGCAATCCAGGCCGCTTCAATCACCAGCGTGCCCGAACCGCACAGCGGATCGAGCAACGGCCCGCCCGCCGCCGCAATCTTCGGCCAGCCTGCTTTCAATAAAAGCGCGGCGGCCAGCGATTCCTTCAGCGGCGCGGCAACCGTGACTTCGCGATAGCCCCGGCGATGCAGGCTGTCGCCGGACAGGTCGAGACTGACCGTGACCTGACCGTTGCGCCAGTGGGCGTGAATCCGCAGATCCGGCTGCTGTGCATTGACGCTCGGTCGCTGACCGCAACGCGCCCGGAACCGATCCACAATCGCGTCCTTGACCCGCTGGGCGCCGTAATGGCTATGGTCAATGCCGGGACCGCTGCCGCTGAATTCAATGCTGAGCGTCCCGTCCGGTTTGAGATGATCTTCCCAGGGCAGCTCGTGAACGCCCGCGTAGATCGCTTCGGCGTCAGCGGCGGGAAATTCCGCCAGCGGCAACAATACCCGGCTGGCGGTGCGCGACCACAGGCAAGCGCGATACGCCAGTTCCAGCCCGCCTTGAAAGGCGATGCCGCTGCGAGCGGGCTGGGCGGTTATTGCGCCCAGTGCAAGCAGTTCTGCTACCAGCAGCGGTTCGATGCCGGTCGCCGCAATGGCGAAAAAACGATATTCATTCACTCTTCAAGCCTCAATAGCCACTTGCACCAGTGTCGGTTGCAGCACCCGTTGCGCGTCAGCCGGAGTCAGCCCAATCAGATAACCGCGTTTGCCGCCATTAATGTATATCTGCGGCAACTCCAGAATGCTGCTTTCCATATAAACCGGCATCGGTTTACGGACGCCAAACGGCGACGTGCCGCCGACCAGATAGCCGCTATGTTTGTTGGCGACAGCGGGATCGCAGGGCGCAATCGTTTTCACTCCCAGTTGCCGCGCCAGTTCCCTGGTGGAAACCTTGCGGTCGCCGTGCATCAGCACGATCAGCGGTTGCCGCCGCTCATCCTCCATGATCAGGGTTTTGATCACGCAATGCTCGTCCACGCCCAGATACGCGGCGCTGTGGGCAGTGCCGCCATGTTCTTCATAGGGGTAGAGATGGCTGGTGAAGGCAATGTTGTGTTCTCGCAACAGCCGAGTTGCCAAGGTTATCGGAAATTTTTCTTTATTCATAAATACCTAGTAAAGCATTTGTGGTTAATTTGCCATTTTAATAATTAGTTGTATCAATAATAAAATTTTGTTTACTTTTTGATAAAAAATCATTATGACAGTTATATGATTTCACATAAGTCGTTTTTTAATCGTAATTTTTTGCTGCGGGGCGGATTTCTTTTCCGACTTCTATTATTGCTAATATTTTGTGCTATTAAAATCTTTTCAGCGGTTGGACAAGAAAGTGCAATAGCCTTCTTGTTGCTTAATGACAAAAGGCAATTGGCGCAACTGACTATTGCTTTAAGAAACTTAATTTGGTTAGAGTGAGAAAAGTTCAATATTGGGAGGATGTCAGGTCAATGCGAACAAATGTAACGCTCCAACCCAGCGACGGAACCGGGATTCAGCCGCCAGAATCAACCCGGCGCGGATTCCTCAAATTAATGGCGGGCGGCATCGGCGTCTTGGCGCTGGCCCCCGACCTGCTGAAAGCCGCCACACTGCGCGAACGTTATCTTTCGTTCCATAACCCCAACACCGGCGAGACCGTGCGCCGGGTCTACTGGACGCCCCGTGAAGGCTATGTGCGGGAATCCATCGGCGAGATCAGTTGGGCGCTACGCGACTATCATAACAACCAGGTCAAGCAATTTGACCCTAACGTACTCGACCAGCTTTACGCCATGCAGTTGCAACTAGGCTTGAGGCAACCGGTGCATGTCATCAGCGCCTACCGCTCGCCCACCACCAACGGCGTACTCTGCGAACGCAGCCGGGGCGTAGCCCGCAACAGCTACCATCTCCACGCGATGGCCTTGGATATCCGGGCGCCTGGCAATCGGGTCTGGGATATTTGTCAGGCGGCCCGTTCGCTGGGCGCTGGCGGAGTGGGCTACTATCCTCGCGCCAATTTCGTTCACATTGACAGCGGGCCGGTGCGCTACTGGAGCTGAGCAGACCGTGGGCAGACTCACGAAAAAGGGGCGGCTTTGAGCCGCCCCTGCTTTTTTCAGCCCGATAACCCCAACTAGAACAGCAACCGGGGCAGGAACAGACTGACCTGCGGGATATAGGTGATGATGATCAGGAAGGTCAGCATGATCATCAGCCACGGCATGGCGGCTTTCACCACCTCCCACAGCGGCATTCCGGTCACGCCGGAGGTCACGAACAGGTTGAGTCCCACCGGCGGGGTGATCATGCCGATCTCCATGTTCACCACCATGATGATGCCCAGGTGAATCGGATCAATGCCGAGTTGCGTCGCTATGGGGAAAAAGATCGGGGCCAGGATCAGCAGGATGGACGACGGCTCCATGAAGTTGCCGGCGATCAGCAGAATGATGTTGACCACGATCAGGAACTGCCAGGGAGCCAGACCCCAGCCAATAATCGTCTCCGCCATCATCTGCGGGATGCGCTCGGTGGTCAGCACATGGGCGAACAGCATGGCGTTGGCGATGATGAACAGCAGCATCACCGTCACCTTGCCCGCTTCGCCGAACACCTCCGGCACATGGCTCCAGCCCATGTCCCGATGCACAAACAGGGCGACGATGAAGGCGTAGACCGCCGCCACCGCCGCCGCTTCGGTCGCGGTAAAAATGCCGCCGTAAATCCCGCCCATCACCACAAAAATCAACCCAATCCCCCAAATCGCGTCCCGCGTCGCCACCATCAGTTCCCGGAATGAAGCGCGAGGCTGTGTGGTGATTTGCATTTTGCGGGCGCTGAAATAAATCGCCCCCATCAGCATCAGCCCCAGCAAAATCCCCGGAACCACGCCGGCCATGAACAACTGGCCGACCGATTGCTCAGTGGCGGCGGCATAGACCACCATCACGATGGACGGCGGAATCAGAATGCCCAGAGTACCAGCGTTGCAAATCATCCCGGCAGCGTAGGGCAGCGGATAACCGGCCTTGACCATCGCCCCGATCACAATAGAACCAATCGCCGCGACTGTGGCCGGAGACGAACCGGAAACCGCCGCGAACAACATGCAGGCCAGCACCGAAGCGATGCCCAAACCGCCAGTGACATGACCGACGGCCGCAATCGCAAAGCGAATCAGCCGCCGCGCCACCCCGCCCGTGGTCAGAAAGGCCGAGGCCAGAATAAAGAACGGAATCGCCAGCAGGGTGTAATGCTCCATCGTGTCGAACAGCTTGAGCGACATCGAGGCCAGCGAATCATTGGTGAAGAACAGGATCGTCAGGATGCTGGACAGACCGAGCGAGAACGCAATCGGCACCCCCATCAGCAGGAGCAGAAACAGCACAGTGAACAGGAACGCGGAAGTCATGGCGCATTCTCCTTGCGGCCGGGATGCAGCGTTTCAAAAGTCTCAATCGCCTCAATTCTTTCCTCAGCGCCGACCGCTGCCAGCGCATCGCGGGCTTCATCGGCCAGGCGCAATCCTTCCTGCTGGCCGGTAACAATCCGCCAGGCGGACTGCAACAGCCGCAACAGCGCCAGCGCCAGCCCCAGCGGCAGCATGATGAACGGAATCCAGCGCGGAATCGGCAAATCCTGGGCTTCGATGCCGATGCTATAAAGCTTGTAGACATAAGTGGTCGCGCCAATCAGCAGAATGATGCAGTAGGCGCAGCAGCACAGCACGGCCAACAGCCCCACAGCGCGGCGTAATCCGTGCGGCAACTGGCGCACGACCACGTCAATGCCGATATGGGCGCCGACCTTGATGCCGTAGGACACGCCAAACAGCACCAGCCAGGCGAACAGATAGGTGGTTAATTCCAGCTCCCAGCCGAAACCGGTATTGAAAATATAGCGGGCGACCACCTGCATGAAGGTGATCAAGGTCATCAGCCCCAGTAGCAAGGCGATGAAGCCTTCCTCCAGATGATGGACGATGCGAATCAGCATTAAGGGATTCTCCGAACGTAAAGCGCAAAAACCCCTCCATGCGGACATGAAGGGGTGTTGGGGCCAGGTTTACGGCTTGTTGGCGGCCATCGCGGCTTTCACGATGTCGGCGCCGATCTTGGGGGTGAATTGGTCAATGACCGGTTTCATCGCTTTTTGCCAGGCGGCGCGCTGGTCCGGGGTCAGTTGCAGGATTTGGGTCTTGCCGGAATCGGCGATTTTCTTGCGGTCGCCCTCGCTGAAAGCGGTCGCCTGAGTGTTGACCTCAGCGGTCACTTCCGCCAGGGTCTTTTCCAGCACTGAGCGCACGTCAGCAGGCAGTCCTTCCCAGAACTGACTGTTCGCCACCACCATGTAGCCCAGGTAGCCGTGGTTGGACTCGGTGAAATACGGCTGCACTTCATAGAACTTCTGCGAATAGGCGTTCGACCACGGGTTCTCCGCGCCATCCACCACGCCGGTTTCCAGCGCCGAATACACTTCAGCGAAGGCCAGCTTTTGCGGGGTCGCGCCGACCGCCTTGAACTGAGCATCGAGAATGTCGGAAGCCTGAATGCGGAATTTCAGTCCTTTGGCGTCTTCCGGCGTCTTCAACGGTTTTTGGCCGAAAGCTGCTTCATCCCGTTATCCCAGTAGCCCAGCCCGATCAGGCCCTTCTTGCTCATGGATTTGAGAATGCTCTGGCCGGTGGGGCCATTTTGAAAGCGGTGAATCGCGGCGATGTCATTGAACAGAAACGGCAGATCAAACACCTGAATCTGGTTGGTGTAGCGGTCGAATTTCGACAGTGACGGCGCGATTAATTGCACGTCGCCGAGCAGTAGCGCCTCCATCTCCTTGCCGTCGCCGAACAATTGTGAGTTGGGGAAGACTTCGACCTTAACCTTGCCGGGCAGGCGTTCCTCCGCCAGTTTCTTGAACAGCAATGCGCCCTGGCCCTTGGGGGTGTTTTCGGCGACCACATGCGAGAACTTGATCACGGTTTCGGCGTGGGCGATTCCGGTCAACAGCGCCAGCGCCGCACTGGCCAGCACGGCCTGGATAGTCAATTTACGCATCAGGGGTTTCCTCCTTCGGTAGCTTTATTGACGGACTGATCGAAATGTCAGTCCTTCGGATAAAGGCCGACGCTGCGAGCGTCGGGCCTTGACCGTTAAGAATAGAAGAAACATTTAAGAATGCGCACAAGATGCAAAACGTGAATTGCTGCACCTTGCAGGGTGCTGCCGGAGGTCAGGTGCGGATGCCAGTGCCTCGTTCCAGCAGCCACAGGCTGTAGCCAAACAGGGCCACGATCAGCAATACGATGATGGCGAAGGCAAGGCGGATATCAATGTCAGAGACGCCAAGGATGCCGTAACGGAAGGCGTTGACCATGTACAGAATCGGGTTGAACTGAGAGGCGCTTTGCCAGAACGGCGGCAGCATGGTGATTGAGTAGAAAATACCGCCAAAATAGGTCAGCGGGGTCAGCACAAAGGTGGGAATCAACGAAATATCATCAAAGCTTTTAGCGTAAATCCCATTGATTAATCCTGCCAATGCAAACAGCAGCGAAGTCAGAATCATCACCGCAACGGTCAGCCACGGATTGTGCCAGTGCAGATCCGTGAACAGCAGCGAAATCACAGTTACGACGATCCCCACCGCCAGTCCTCGCGCCACCCCGCCGCCGACAAAGCCCAGTACAATAATTGCGTTCGGCAGCGGCGACACGATCATTTCCTCAATATGACGCTGAAACTTGGCGCTGAAAAATGACGACACCACATTGGAATAGGCATTCGTGATTACCGCCATCATGATCAGGCCAGGGGCGATATATTGGGTATAGCTCAGGCCGTCCACTGGCCCCAGTTGCGCACCGATTAACTTCCCAAAAATAATGAAATACAGCAGCACCGTGACCGCTGGCGGAATCAACGTCTGAATCCAGATGCGCAAAAAACGCAGGGTTTCCTTGAGCAGAATGGTTTGCAGGGCAATCAGGTGAGTGCCGACAGTTTGCGCATAAAGCGGTTTGGTGATCACGGGTGTACGCTATTCAGGTGGCAGGGGAAGTCAGTATTGTATTTTTATCAGCCGCTCTTGACACACTGCGCTCCAACAACCAGCCTTTTTAATGAGTTCCACTGATTGCTGTTGCGCTGCAATCAAGCGCATGGGACAACGGTGGAGCGTCCAGCCAAACCCCGCGTAATGACAATAAATAAATGAGGCGAACCCGGCATGTCCGATGAGAATGCTCCAGCCGAGGCTATTGCAGCCCATTCCGCCGAGAGTCCCGAACCCCACGCTCAGGATCAACGTTCAGCCAGCGGACGCGGCGAAATTGCCGATGCACGGCGTCCGGGTGATCGATCTGGGCACCTTCCTGGCCGGCCCTTACGCCGCATCCATCCTGGGCGAATTCGGCGCGGAAGTGTTCAAGGTCGAACATCCGATTGCTGGCGATCCAATGCGCCGCTTCGGCACCGCCACCAAGCGCCACGATGCAACTTTGGCGTGGCTCAGCGAGGCCCGCAATAAGAAATCGGTCACGATTGATCTGCGCCAGCCCGAAGGCGTTCAGCTTTTCCTCAAGCTGATCGCCAAATCCGATGTGCTGATCGAAAACTTCCGGCCCGGCACGATGGAGGAATGGGGTCTGGATTGGGAGACGCTCAGTCAGGCCAATCCGGGTCTAGTGTATTTGCGCGTCTCAGGCTATGGGCAAACCGGCCCCTATCGGCGCCGCTCCGGCTTCGCCCATATCGCTCATGCCTTTGGCGGCCTGTCCTATTTATGTGGATTCCCCGGCGAGACTCCCGTTGTTCCCGGCACAGCCCCGCTGGGCGATTACATCTCCAGCGTCTACGGCGCCATTGGGATCATGATGGCGCTGCGCCATCGCGAGAAAACCGGCGAAGGCCAAATTGTTGATATTGGCATTTACGAAGCGGTGTTCCGGCAATTGGACGAGATTGCCGCATCTTATGGTTTATTCGGCAAAATCCGCGAACGGGAAGGCTCCGGCAGCTTTGTCGCGGTGCCACACGGCCATTTCCGTACTCAGGATGATAAATGGATCGCGATTGCCTGCACCACGGACAAAATGTTCGAGCGGCTGGCTGAAGCGATGGAGCGACCGGAACTGGCCTCGTCCGGTTTATATGGCGATCAGCGCAAACGGCTGGCCGCCCGCGATGAAGTCAATCGCATTGTCATTGAATGGGTCGGTTCATTGAGCCGCGATGAAGTGATGAAACGCTGTCTGGATTGTGAAGTCCCGGTCGGCAAGTTGAATAGCATCGCTGATATTTTTGCTGATGAGCATTTCCAGGCGCGGGGCAATTTAGTCAAGATGACCGAAGAAGGCTTGGGCGAAGTGGTCATTCCCAATGTCGTGCCTACCTTGTCGGAAACGCCGGGAAGAATCACCAATCTGGGGCCAGTCATGGGCAACGCCACTTATGAAGTCATGCGCGAATTGCTGGAGCTTTCGGCGGATGACATTAAACGGCTGCGGCAGCGCAAAATCATTTAATTCAGGCGGAGTCACGGATATGTCAGACCAGAATAAAACCGAACTGCCGCTGGCGGGAATTCGAGTGATTGATGTCGCCACGGTGATTGCCGGTCCCTATTGCGCCGGGATTCTCGGCGAATTCGGCGCGGAAGTATTGAAAGTGGAGCATCCGATTGGCGGCGACCCGCTGCGGCGCTTTGGCACACCGACCAAACGCGGCGACACGCTGACCTGGATGAGTGAAGCCCGCAATAAAAAATCAGTGACGGTGGATTTGCATCGCCCCGACGGCGTTGAAGTGTTCAAGCAACTGGTGGCGAAAACCGATGTGGTTTGCGAGAACTTCCGGCCCGGAACGCTGGAGAAATGGGGACTCGGCTGGGAAGTGCTACGCAAGATTAATCCCGGTCTGATTCTATTGCGCGTTACCGGTTATGGACAAACCGGCCCCTATAAGGATCGGCCCGGTTTTGCCCGTGTCGCTCATGCCGTGGGCGGCATTGCCTATTTGTCAGGAATGCCCAAGGGAACGCCGGTTACGCCGGGTTCCACCACACTAGGCGATTACCTCACTGGCCTTTACGGTTGTCTGGGCGTCATGATGGCCTTGCGCTATCGCGATTTGACCGGGCGCGGTCAATATGTGGATGCTGCTTTATATGAGTCGGTATTCCGCTGCACTGACGAATTGGCTCCAGCCTATAGCATGTTTGGCGTAGTCCGCGAACGGCATGGGCCAACGCATAACGACTTTGCCTGTCCTTATGGACATTTTCCCACCAAGGATAACAAATGGGTGGCCGTGGCTTGCGCCACCGACAAGCTGTTTGAGCGGCTGGCGAATGCGATGGGCCGCCCGGAACTGGCCTCGTCCAGTTTGTACGGCGATCAGAAAACCCGGCTGGAAAACCGGCATGACGTGAATGAAATTGTCCGCGACTGGTGCGGTTCGCTGAATCGTGAAGAGATACTTCAGCGGTGTTTTGCGACAGGAGCGCCCGCCGGGCCGTTGAATAACATTGCCGATATTTTTGGCGACCGCCAATTCCACGCCCGGCGCAATGTGGTTGCGATTGATGAACAGGATTTAGGCGAAACCATCATTGTGCCTTCGGTCATTCCGCGCCTGTCCAAAACACCCGGCCAGATTCGGCATTTGGGGCCAAAACTGGGACAACATACCGAAGAAGTTCTTAAAGACCTGCTCGGAATGAATAACGATGAAATCAGCGAATTGCGCAAGAAGCGGGTGATTTGATCAGGCTATCGTGGAGAAAAATCCAGTGAGTGATTTGAATTTGCAGGACTGGGTTGGAAAAACGGAGCAGTGGGCTGATTACAGTTATCCAACGCCGATCAAGGCGCTGGCGCAAACCCTGGATTACAAGACCTTTGCCGCTGATTCAGGCGATGTTTTGCCTGAGCTTTGGCACTGGCTGTATTTTCTGCCATTAGTGGCTATTTCAGAAATTGGCGCTGATGGTCATCCCCAACGCGGCGGTTTTTTGCCGCCGGTGGCGCTGGAACGGCGGATGTGGGCCAGTAGTAAACTGGAGTTTCAGCAGGATTTGCGGATTGGCGAGCCAATTACCAAAACCTCGGAAATCGCCAAAGTCACCGAGAAAGAAGGCAAGGCCGGGAAGATGGTGTTTGTCACCGTCAGGCATTCGATCCGTTCGGAAAGAGGCGTCGCCATTCAGGAAGAACAGGATATAGTCTATCTGCCGATGCCCAAATCATTGACGTCGCCCGCGCCGAATCCCGCGCCGACTGATTTGCAATGGCGGGAACCCTGGCCGATCAGCCCGGTGCTGCTATTCCGCTTTTCGGCGCTGACCTTCAACAGTCATAAAATTCATTATGATTTGAAGTACGCGATGGAAGTGGAAAAGTATCCGGGACTGGTCGTGCATGGGCCGTTGCAGGCTCTATTGCTTCTGGAGTCGGCTAAAAGACACCATCCCGGTAAAAAGGTCGCCGGTTATGAATTCAAGGCGGTTCGTCCGCTGTTCGATTTTGATCAGGTTCACCTTTGCGGTCGGCAGCTTGCCGATGGCGGCAACGAATTATTTACGACCAATGCCGATAACAATATCGGAATGCAGGCGCACGTCGTTTGGAGATAAAAAGTGACTGACAGACTTGAACGGTCGGTATTGCTGGTTCCGGCTTCGAACTGGAACATGATTCAGAAAACCGCCGCCTCTCAGGCCGATGCGGTCTGCATTGATCTGGAAGACGCCGTAGCAGCGAGTGAAAAGGAAGTAGGCAGAGCCAATATCATCCGCGCCTATCAGGAACTCGATTTTGGCGGCAAAGCCCGGATGTTCCGCATGAATGGCCTGGACACTCACTTCGCCTATCAGGATTTGGTGCAGATCATTGAAGCGGCCGGTGACAAAATAGAGTGCGTGGTTGTGCCCAAGGTCAATCGCCCTGAGGATATTTATTTTGTCGAAACCCTGCTGACCCAGATTGAAAGCTACAAACAATTTGAACGCCCGATTGGGATTGAGGCGCTGATTGAAACCGCGCTCGGTTGCGTCAATATCAAGGAAATCGTAGCCTGTTCACCGCGCCTGGAAGGCGTGGTTTACGGGCCAGGCGATTATGCCGCTTCGGTGCAAATGCCGCTGGAATCCATTGGCGAAATGGATGAAAACGACGCGCTCTATCCCGGACATCGCTGGCATCATGTGATGCACTCGCTGGTCAGCGCCGCCAGAGCCTATCAAAAGCGGGTGGTGGACGGGCCTTTTGCCGGAATCAAAAATCCCGAAGGACTGATTAAAGCCTGCAAAATTGGCCGCGCAATGGGATTTGACGGTAATGGTGCATTCATCCCAGTCAGGTTGAGGTAGTTAATCAAACCTTTGTGCCTTCGCCAAAAGATATTGAATGGGCGAAACGGGTGCTGGAAGAATACGAAGCCGCATTACGCGAAGGCAAAGGCGCAATTAGCATCAAGGGCAAAATGATTGATGTCGCCTCACTGAGAATGTGCCGGGCCACCGTGGAGAAAGCCCGGATGGCCGGATTGTTGAATGACTGATTAAGAGAGCTGGAAATGGTGAAGATTTTACAGGGAATGAGAGTTGTGGAAGGTTCGGCGTTTGTCGCTGCCCCGCTGGCGGGAATGACCCTGGCGCAAATGGGCGCTGATGTCATTCGCTTTGATAGAATCAGAGGCGGCCTGGATTACCATCGCTGGCCGGTGACTGCCGATAACAAAAGCCTGTTCTGGGCCGGATTGAACAAGGGTAAGCGATCCCTGGCCGTGGATATGACGACACCGCGTGGACAGGAAATCGTCACTCAACTGATTTGCGCGCCTGGACCCGATGCCGGGATTTTTCTGACCAATCTGCGGGTTCGCGGCTGGATGGATTATGAGAATCTGAAAAAGCACCGCGACGATTTAATCGCCGTAACGGTATTGGGCACGCGTGATGGTTTGCCCGCAGTGGATTACACCATCAATCCGGCGATGGGTTTTCCTTATGCGACTGGCCCCGAAGATTCCACTGAACCGGTTTGTCACGTCCTGCCGGCCTGGGATTGCATCACCGGCCAAATGGTTGCCTTAAGCATCTTGGCGGCGGAGCGGCATCGGCGTATCACTGGACAAGGGCAAGCGGTTGAAATTGCCTTAAAAGATGTTGCCTTGGCGATGATGGGCAATCTGGGAATTATTGGCGAAGCCGTGGTTAATCAGTTTGATCGACCTAAATACGGCAATGCGCTGTATGGCGCATTTGGCCAGGATTTTTTTAACCGCTGACGGCAATAGAGTGATGGTGGTGGGTTTAACCCAAAGGCAATGGGACGGTTTATGCAAATCCACCGGGTTGCAAGCGGAATTGAATGCCTTGGGCGAAAGGCTGGGACTCAATCTGCGGCAGGAAGGCAACCGCTTCAAAGCGCGCAAGGAAATTACGGCGGTGTTTGAACCGTGGTTCCGCGCCAGAAAAGTGGAGGATTTCGCCAAAGCGTTTGACGAAAACGGCGTCACCTGGTCGGTGTTTCGCAGCTTCAAGCAGGCGATTGAAGAAGACCCGGATTTCTCATTGGCGCATCCCATGTTCAGCCCAGTGGAGCAACCGGGAATCGGCTGTTATCCAGTGCCTGGCAGTCCCCTTGAATTCAGTGCATTTGAGCGGCTTCCTCCTCAACCGGCTCCAGTGCTGGGGGAACAAACCGACGAGATTTTGTCCGATATTTTAGGAATCAGCGACAGCGAAATTTCCCGGCTGCACGAGGATAAAATCGTGGCCGGGCCACGTCGTTAGGGACTGATCCTTTCAACGAATATCGCCAAAATTAATAGCGCCGGTTTAATCCATAACCTGCGCATGGTGGCAACCCGTGGTGCGAAGCACAATCCCCTATCCTGTAACATGAAGGGGTTTTCCTGCATGGCCTTCCGATTTCTATCTGTGCGATGCCTGCCAAAAGTTAATTCTTGGCTAAACTTAAAATTGTTGGTTGAATGCGGGTTGTTGTGGAGCCAGTCCTGCCTAGAGTGATGCGATCTGTATAACCTGTTGGTTAAATAGATATATCAGTATTGATTTTAACCCTTTCTGACGAGATGAAATCCACTGGCGGGGCAAATTCCACAAGAATCCGCGATGAACCAAATTTTTGGCTGTTGCATTGATCACTTTGTCTCTGGCGAATTCCCGACCATAACTTGAAAATTGAGGATTGAACATGAAGAAAATCTTGGTTTTTTCGCTGTTTTTCAGTGCGATGACCAGCGGTTACGCTGGAGATTTCGCCACCGCCGAACAAGCACAGGCTATGGTGAAAAAAGCGGTTGCTCACATTAAAGCAGATGGTCCAGCCAAGGCTTATGCCGATTTTAGCGCCAAGAAACCGGAGTTTATCGATCGCGATCTGTATGTCGTGGTTTATGACTTCACCGGTAGTGTGCTGGCGCATGGACAGAATGAGAAAATGATCAGCAAAAACCTGATTGATCTCAAAGACCCTGATGGTAAAGCCTTTGTCCGCGAGCGAGTAGAGCTAGCTAAAACCCAAGCCAGTTTTTGGCAGGACTATAAATTTGTAGACCCGGTGACCAAAAAAGTCCTGCCCAAGACCATGTACTGTGAACGGCTGAATGACACAGCAGTATGCGCGGGTGTCTATAAGCGCTAGTCCAGCGTTGATCGCCGGATAAAGCAGGCTGATTTTTGCAGTCTGCTTTAATCTATGGAAAGCAAGAATAATTTGAGCAAACTTTCATGAAGATTTTTTACAAAATTCTGCTGGCTCCAGTCATCGTTATTGGCTTTTTAATTGTTTTTTCGATGGCTGCTTATTTTGGGTTGTACACTGAAAAAAAGGCGAAAGATACACTTTTTTCTGGGCAAGCCACTATGACGAATTTTTACCAAGGCTATCTCTATGTAAATACAGCTCATGCTGATACCTATCGGCTTTTTACCTGGATTGCCAACTACAGTGAAGCCCAGACTAAAGAGGCTACTCAACATATTATGGCGTTACTGGATCAAGCTCAGGATCAGTTTAAAACCATATCGCAACAAATAAAAGATGAGGATACTGATAACATTGCCCCCTTAATAGCGAGCTACCGAAAAGCAGTTACCGATGCCATTGATATGAGCATCATTGATGTCAGCATGGGTAGCATGATGATGCAGTCGGCTGATGATGCTTTCAAAAACTGGATCAGTTGCTTGCAACCCTGATTAAAAAGCAACATCAAATTAGCGAACAAGCTCATGCGAATAGCGAACTGGTCTTTATGCGAATATTGGCCGTGCTTGGCGTATTCACTGTATGCGCAATTGTAGTTTCCGTACTGGCAACACTACTGATCAGTCGGGGTATCCTTCGCCAATTGGGTGGCGAACCTGCTTATGCCGCCAGTGTCACCAATGCCATCGCTGCTGGCGATCTGACCGCTGCTATCGTTACGGCTGAAAAAGACCACAGCAGTCTGTTGCACTCCATACAGTTAATGGCAAGGCGGCTGACTGAAATCATCAGCCAAGTGCATAAAGCCGCCACAGATGTAACCAGCGCAAGTGTACGGATTGCCAATGGCAATCATGATCTCAGTCAGCGTACACAGGAACAGGCAGCGGCGCTGGAACAAACCGCGGCCAGCATGGAGGAGCTGACTGCTACGCTGAAACATAGCACCGATAATGCGCAACAGGCTAATCAATTAGCTGCTGCTGCCCGACAGCAGGCGGAACAGGGGGGGACAATCGTTACTCAAGCAGTAGAGGCTATGCTGGCTATTCGCCAGAGCAGCCATAAGATCGCCGCCATCATTGGCGTTATTGACGAGATTGCCTTTCAGACCAATCTATTGGCGCTGAATGCTGCCGTTGAAGCGGCGCGTGCGGGTGAACAGGGTCGAGGCTTTGCGGTTGTCGCCAGCGAAGTTCGCAAATTGGCTCAGCGGAGCGCCGATGCTGCTAAGGAGATTAAGCATTTAATTACAGACAGTGTTGAAAAAGTGGAAGCAGGAGGCCAATTAGTAAATACAACGGGGAGAAATCTCGAAGAAATAGTCCAGGCGATTAAGAAGGTAAGCGACATTGTGGCCGAAATGGCTGCTGCAAGCAGGCAACAGATTATGGGAATCGAGCAGATCAACAGTTCTGTGATACAACTGGATCAAACGACTCAGAGAACGCCGCTTTGGTGGAACAAGTCTCGGCTACCAGTCAATCCTTGAAAGAACAAGTCGGAATTTTGCAGCAATTGGTAGAATTCTTCAGGATTTCATTTGTAGTACGCCGGTGGTGCTACAAACTTGGTGCTGTGGAGGAGCTAAACCGGCAAGGCCAGTTACATTGAACATTCTCAAATTAATCGATTAACGCAATCATTTGGATTGCAGAATTACCAAGCAACACTTGGTTCAGAGCGACTCAATGATTAATCGTTTGAATATCAGCTATTCTCCGGTTTATCCGCAATCAGCTCAGATCGGTAACCCGTCGGCATGTCGCTGTGGGCAACCGGGCTGTCAATGCGCCGCCACAACCGGCTCGACCGGGAGCAAAAACAGCGCTGGCGGCAATATAACGCCTGAGAACAAACCGGTGACCGGTGATGACACGGCTGTCGCCAAATCGGGAACCGTCGCCAATAAAACCCAGTTAAACGAAGCCGAACTGGCCTTGGTGCGCGAACTAAAGCAGCGCGATCTGAAGGTGCGCCAGCATGAGATGGCGCACCTGGTCGCCAGTGGCGGCCTGGCCCAGGGTGGCCCCAGTTTTAGCTATCAACGCGGCCCGGACGGGCAGAATTACGCGATTGGCGGGCATGTCAGTATTGATACATCGCCGGGCAAAACCCCGGAAGAAAGCCTGCAAAAGGCGCAAACCGTAATTGCCGCCGCCCTGGCTCCGGCGGATCCCTCCGGCCAGGACTTGGCTGTTGCGGCCAAGGCCAGTCAGATGGCGGTCAAGGCGAGAACCGAACTGGCCCAGCAGCAAGCGGCTGAACGCAGCGGTCTCGGTCGGCGCGATCAGGACACCCCGGCTGATCGTTTGGCCCAGCGGTTTATCGCCGCGATCACCCCTCGACCCGAACCGTTCATTCGGCTGGCGGCCTAGCGGCTACCGGTTTTCAGCCGACTTAACGGGCTGGACGCCCGTTTTACTTCCAGGACTTTCGCTCCATCCGTTCGCCCTGACGCTTCGGCAAGCTCAGCGGTCGAAGGGCATTCATCGGTAGAAATACGGGGTTCGACAGGCTCACCCCGAACGGTTTTTGAACCTGAAACGAAAGTCCTGACTTCTTACGAAGCCAAATCCGGCTCGCCGCAATGCCGCAAAATCACCGCCCGCACCGCGTCGCGCAACCGCACGGCTGCCGACCAGTCATCGCCATCGGGCTGGATCAGCGGCTCGACGATCACCTCCAACCGGCCCCGACGCGGAAACCACGAATCGGGACGCAACATCGAGCGCGTCCCGCGAATCGTGACCGGCGTCACTGGCATTCCGGCCTGCGCCGCTGCGACAAACGCGCCCATCCGAAAATCCAGCAAGCCCGGCATCCGGGTAAACGTGCCTTCCGGGAAAAAGCCCAGCGATTGCCCGTTTTGCGCCGCATCGGCCAGTTTGCGCGCCTCTTCGACGCTGCGTTGCAGGTCGAAGCGTTCGACGAACAGCGTTCCCATGCGGGTTAGCGGCCGCGCCAGCCACAGGTTATCCAGCAGTTCGCGTTTGGCGACATAGTGAAAATGACGCGGAATCGCCGCCATCAGCACATAGGCGTCCAGATAGCTGGAATGGTTGGCGACCAGAATGCAGGCCCCGGTCGGCAAATGTTCCAGGCCGCGCACCGTCAATGAAGCGCCAGTCAACCGCGCCAGCAGCCGGGCCGCTGAGCGGGCCAGCGCCCAGCGCCATTCCAGCTTCGGCAAGGTCATGATCCCCAGCCAGACCCCCGGCGCCAGCACGCTAAACACCATCCAGACATAGGCGGCGTACAGCCATTCGGCGCTAATTCGCCAGAGCTTGCGGGCTTGCGCCGCCGCGCTCGATAGCGCAATCCGGGTTAGTTGCAGCCACAGCGCCCGCCCACCCTGACCAATGGCGTTGCGCTCGTACAACTCGCGCACCGCAACCCGGCGAATTTTGCCGCTGGAGGTTTTCAACACGGTGCGCGGCGGGGCCAGCACCACCTCATCGGGAGGTGTTCCCAGCAAGTCCACGCCGATGCTCTGAATCTGCTGGCGCAGGCGGGCCAGTTCATCCGGCAGTTTGAGTCGGGTTTCCGCGACGACGACCAGCCGTTCGCTGCCGGCAGCCGGATCGGCGCTGGCGAACACCGCCACGCAACCCTTGCGAATCCCCGGAATTTCGCCTACCGCCTGTTCCAGTTCGTAGGGATACAGATTGCGTCCGCCGCGAATGATCAAGTCCTTGACCCGGCCGGTGAGATAAATACTCGCCGCCGGCCAGATAGCCGCGATCCCCGGAATCCAGCCAGTCGTCGCCGTGTGGAAACAGCCGCCGGGTGGCTTCGGAATTGCGGTAATAGCCGGTGGTCGCCGATGGCCCCTTGAACTCTACTTTTCCCTCCTGCCGATCCGGCAGTTCCCGTCCCTGTTCATCCACGATGCGAATCTGGTGCTGAGTCAGCGGCTGGCCGCAGGCCGGAAATAACAAAGCAGTCACATCGCCCCCAGCAGTCGGCGCAGCCTGACCTGTGGCCATGAAGCGGTCGCGCTGCACCCGATCAATCACCGGGCCGCGATTCGGTAGCGGTAACGCCAGTCCCACCGCGCATTCCGCCAGACCGTACACCGGCGTCATGGCTTCGGGACGAAATCCGTAAGGGCTGAATCGGGCGATAAACCGTTCCAGCGTCGCCGGATTCACCGGCTCGGCGCCATTGAAGGCCAGTCGCCACGATCTGAGATCGAGACCTTCAATCTCGCGATCCTGAATAGCGCGGGCGCACAGTTCATAAGCGAAATTGGGCGCGGCGGACAAAGTGCCGCGCTGATGATGAATCGCCCACAGCCAGCGGGCGGGCCGCGCCAGAAAGCTGAGCGGCGACATCACCGCCAGCGGGAAGGCGTAGTAGAGACTGCCCAGACACGCGCCGATCAAGCCCATGTCGTGATACAGCGGCAACCAACTGACGAACACATCGTCGGAACGGGCCTCAACCCGTGACCCCATCGCCCGCAGATTCGCCAGCAGGTTGGCGTGGGTCAGCATCACGCCCTTGGGATCGCCGGTGCTGCCGGAGGTGTATTGCAAAAAGGCCAGGTCGCTTCCCTGAACCGGGGTTTCGCTCCAGGTCGAAGTGGTCTGCTGCAATTCCGTCACCGTGACGACGTGCTGTAATCCCTCAACCTGCGCTTGCAGCAGCCGGGCGACCAGCTTGGCCTCAGGCACGGTAATCAGCGCCACGGCTTGGGCGTTGCCGAGCAGGCGGGCGTGGCGGCGCAGATGTTCTTCGATCTGATTGGCCGCACCGGCGGATAAATGGCACCGGGACGCCGCCCGCCAGCAGAATGCCAAAGAAGGCCAGAAAATAATCGCCACTGGTTGGCAACATGATCGCGGCGGTCTGGCCCGGTTGCAGGCCGCGTTGCTGCAAGCCGGCGGCGACGGCCTGAGCCTGCTGACGCAGGCTGGCGTAGGTAAAGCGGGTTTCAATCTGCTCGTCGCTGCCGTAAACCAAGATCGCCTGCCGGTCAGGGTGAACTTCAATATGCCAGTCCAGCATCTCGATCAGCGTTTGCGCCCGATCCGGGCTACCGCTGGCCGAGGCTTGTGCGCCCATCAATGGCTCATTCACAGCAGACCCAACGGTCAGCGGTCGGCCATTGGCCTGCAAGATCAGCGTGACCAGATCACGCGGCGTTTCGGCCAGCAGCACCTGTTCGCCCAATGGCGCCTGAAAGGTATCCTCGATCCGGCGCAACAGTTCGGTGCGGGCCAGACTGTCCAGCGCCAAATCCCGTTCGACATGACTGTCCAGGGTCAGGGTGGCGGCGCTCCGCTCCGACGAACGGAGTTCCCGCAGCAGTTCGCGCACTATCGCCAGCAGGCGGGCGGCGATAGCTTCCGCCGTATCGGCGCTCGGCGCAGCCGCTGATTGAGCGGCGGTTGGCAATCCATCGTGATCGGGCGGCATGGTATTTTCCAGAAGGGTTGTGGATCATGGCGGGCGACCGCAATTCAGTTGCCAGCCCCTCACGCTAACATTTTAGAATGAGAACTACCCGGTGCGCCGGTATCAGCGACTTCAGTCCAGCCGATGCCGCCAGCCGCTACCCGATTACCAGGAGTTGTCGCTTATGAATCGTTGCTGTTTCCGCTTTTGGCTGCTGTTATGGCTGTGCGGACCGACTGGCGCCCTGGCGCTGGAAATCGGCGAAATTCAGGTGCAGTCCGCTTTGAATCAATTATTCGACGCCCGGATTCCATTACCGGCGCTGACCCCGGAAGAACTGGCGAAAGTTTCGGTCAAGCTGGCCCCGTCGCCGGTCTTCAAAGAGTTCGGGCTGGAGCGGTCGCCTACCTTGGACAATCTGGTGTTTGCCATAGAGTACAACGCCGAGGGACAAGTTTATGTCCGGGTGGTTTCGACCCGCCCCATTCGGGAGCCATCGCTAGGATTGCTGATTGAGTTCGGCTGGCCGCGAGGCAAGACTTTTCGGGAATTTACCGTGTTTCTCGACCCGGTGCGGCGGTTGGCCAAGCAGCCCGGCGACCGCAGTAAAACGGTGCTGAATACCCCTTCTGCCGCTCCAGATTCAGAACCAGCGCCCGCGCCAGAAGCGGTTGTGGCTGCTGCTGCACCGCCAGAATATGGCAGTGACGCTGACGGCATCAGCCCCATCGAGCCAGTGATTACTGTCGCTACAGAAGTCCTTGAAACATCGGAATCGGCTCCGGCTCCCGCGCCAGAACCGCTGCGGATTTACCGGCCCGGTGATGCCTACGGCCCGGTGGCGTCCGGCGAAGGCTTATGGGCGATTGCGCTCAAGGTGCGGCCGGATCCCGCCATAAGCCGCGAACAAATGATGCAGGCGTTGTTTAAGGGCAATCCGCAAGCCTTCGGCAAAACCGGGATTCCGGGCTTGAAGGCTGGGGCGGTGCTGCGGATTCCAACCTGGCGGGAAATCGCCGACTTCACCGGTTCCCCGGTCGCCCGGCAGTGGGCGGAGAAAGAGTCGCCGCCGGATAGCGCTCAACTGGCGGCTACGCCGCCAGCGCCAGAACCGGCGCCAGTTATGAAAGCGGGCGCTGATGCCCCGGAGGCGTTTCCATTGCCCGCGCCGCCAGTGCTGGAAGCCCAGCCGCTGCCAGAAACCGCCAGGGTGACGGCTGATCCGGTGCAGCCGCCGCCGGTGTTGGTCATAGCGCCGACTGTGCCGGACTCGATTCCCGTCCCCGAACGGATCGTCCCTTCATTTCCGCCACTGCCGGAACCAACGCTTACGCCAGAACTGGTGTCAGCAACACCATTATTATCGCTGGTAGTCGCCGAGTTGATCGCAGGGGTCAATCCCATTGCGCCGGTGGCGCTGGCGTGGGAAACCGTGATTGGGCCGCCAGTAGACGAAAAGGCGGTCGCAGAACCAACCCCGCCAATGACCGCCGCGCCGTTGCCGGTGGTCGCGCCCGCCGCTACTATCCCGCCAGAAGCGTCAACCGCCGCTGCGCCGCACTTATCGGCGGTCACCCTGGAGGGTTTTCGGCTGTTGGCCGAAATTGAGCAGCGCCTTCCATCACCGGTGTTTGAATTGCTGCCGCCGGTCGAGACCCCGGATCAAACGGCGATCCCAATCGCCGCACCGCCAGAAGCGCCACCGCTAACCCCTCAATCAGCCGGGCCGAGCGTGTCTGCTGTTGCGCCGATCAGCGATAGATATGGCCCGGTGGTCGCTAATGAACGGCTTTGGGATATTGCTGACCGGGTGCGTCCCGATCCGGCAATCGGCAGGGAACACATCATGCAGGCGTTGTTCAAGGCGAATCCGCAGGCGTTTTCCAAACCCGGCAACATGGATAGCCTGAAAGTAGGGGTGACGCTGCGAGTGCCGACCTTGCAGGAAATCGCCGATTACACCGGCTCCAAAGCCGCTAAAGAGTTGTTGGATCGCCCACGACCGGCGGCTGTGTCGGATGAAAAACCATCGCCCCGCTGAAAATGTTGAATCGGCTTACCCTTCATCGGGATCAATGCCCAGCGCCCTTAGCCGTTCCGCCAGCCGTTCGGCTCGCTGGTGTGCCGCATCGGCCCGTTGCGACAACTCCAGAAAAGTTTCAAACCGCCGCCCATCCGGGCGGTAAATCACCAGTTCGGTTTCTTCCAGACTGAAGCGGATGCCCAGACGCGGACTGATCCAGCCTTCCATCTTCGGGATTTGTTCCAGCCGGTCGCCTTGGCGCAGCCAGCCGCTGAGATTGCCCCAGTCGGGGTCGTAAATGTAGTACTCCTCCACCCCGTACTGCTGGTAGAACCCAAACTTGCGGCTCATTTCGCTGCTGGTGTTGCCGGGCGACAGCACCTCGAACACCACCTGAGGAGCGATCCCGCCTTCCCGCCACTGCATATAAGAACCCCGGTCGCCGGGCGGACGGCCAAATGCCACCATCGTATCCGGTGCTGCCCGAATCCGGTTGTCGCCTTCCACTGGATACCACAGCAGATCGCCCGCCACGAACACGTTGGGATCATCGGCGAACAGCGCGGCGATTCCGCCCTGAATCATGACGATATAGCGGAACTGCCAGGTATTGTCGGCCATTGGCAAGCCATCGCTGTCGGGATAGGTGAGGTCGGCAGGTTGATCGGGATTTGGTTTCAGCGTCGACGCCACCGGTGATTCAAGCGTTGCCAGATCGGTCATTAATAGTGTCTCCAAACAGGGTTCCACTCGTAATTTAACCAGCGTTTTGGGCGATATACGCCTTGATCGCGCTTACATCGGCATCCATCACTTCAAACCGCTGCGACAAGGTTTCGATATTGTCATAGCCAGCAGGACGCTCCGGCGGATGGCCCAACGCCTCAATGATAGATTCCTCAAACTTGGCCGGTAGCGCGGTTTCCAGACAGATCAAGGGGATGCCTGGCTCACGGTAGTCCAGCCCGACTTTCACGCCGTCGGCGGTGTGGGTGTCAATCATGATGCCGGACTCCTGGTAAATTCGGCGAATCGTCTCCATGCGATGCAGATGAGTGCTGGTCCCGGACACAAAGCCGGATTCGGCGACGGCGCGGAAAGCCGCACTGCCGGACAGATCGAAATATCCCTGCGTATCTACCTGCCGCCACAACTCCCGCACCCGCGCCGGATCGCGATCCACCGCGTCAAAAATGAAGCGTTCAAAATTGGACGCCTTGGAAATATCCATTGAAGGGCTGCTGGTTTGCGCCACCTGATCGGTCGGGCGCACCCAGTAAACGCCGGTGCGGAAAAACTCATCCAGCACATTATTTTCATTGGTCGCCAGAATCAGCCGCCGGATCGGTAAACCCATCCGCTTGGCGATATAGCCCGCGCAAATGTTGCCGAAATTGCCAGACGGCACCGCGAACGAGACTGGCTGATCGTCGCGTTCGGTGACCGCCAGCCAGCCCTTGAAGTAGTAGACGATTTGCGCTGCGACCCGCGCCCAGTTGATCGAATTCACCGTGCCGATGGCGTAACGGGCCTTGAATTCAGCATCGCCGCTGACCGCCTTGACCATATCCTGACAGTCATCGAACACGCCGCGCACCGCGATGTTGAAGATGTTCGGGTCTTGCAGGGAGAACATTTGCGCGGTCTGAAACCGGCTCATCTTCAGATGCGGCGACAGCATGAACACCCGGATGTTGCGCTTGCCGCGCATGGCGTATTCGGCGCTGGAGCCGGTGTCGCCGGAGGTTGCGCCGAAGATGTTGAGATGACCGCCGGTCTTGAGCAATGCGTACTCGAACAGATTGCCGAGCAACTGCATGGCGATGTCCTTGAACGCCAGAGTCGGGCCATTCGACAGTCCCAGCAGCCAGACTCCATCGCTGAGCGGCTTGAGCGGAGTAATCGCTTCGCTGCGGAACGCCTCTGCGGTGTAGGTTTTCTCAATCAGGGCGCGCAGATCAGCGGCGGGCAGGTCATCGGCGAATTTGCCCAGAATGGCGAAGGCCAGTTGCGGGTAGGACAGGCCGCGCCAGCCGGATAATTCGCCGGGCGTCAACGTCGGGTATTGCTCTGGAATGGTCAGGCCGCCGTCAGGGGCCAGGCCGCCGAGCAGAATGTCGGAAAAAGTGGCGGGGGCCATGCCGCCCCGGGTGCTGAGGTAACGCATCTTGAACAGTTCTCGGTGATGACCGGCGGTCAGGACAGATGGGGTTTTTCCGGCCATTGTACTTTGCGCAGCCGGTTTTGCTTGAATCAGGACCAGGACTTTCGCTCCATCCGCTCGCCCTGACGCTTCGGCACACTCAGCGGTCGAAGGGCATTCATTGGTAAAAACCGGGGTTCGACAGGCTCACCCCCGAACGGTTTTTGAACCCGAAGCGAAGTCTGATAGGTAAAAACCGGGGTTCGACAG
>JAAUTD010000122.1 GCA_012031845.1 Synechococcaceae cyanobacterium SM1_2_3 | reverse complement strand
TTCCCACCCTTCCAGGACTTTTGCTTCGGGTTCAAAAACCGTTCGGGGTGAGCCTGTCGAACCCTGTTTTTACCGGTGAATGCCCTTCGACCGCTGAGCGTGTCGAAGCGTCAGGGCGAACGGGTAGAGCGAAAGTTCTGTCTTTATTCATCCGGTTCATCGCAACGCCACTGAGTGAAACCGATGGACTCTTTTCCTGAATGCTTGGAAATCGGCTTATTGGTCGTCACTGCCCATGACCATGCCCTCAATAAATGCCTCAAAAGTAACGTAGCGGGTGGGTGGTGGTTCGACTGACGCATAGGTTATTGGCTCAGGACACCAGAATTGGATCGCGTTGGGTTGCTCGATGTCCATGCACCAGAATCTGTCGTCCATAAAACCATCGGTAATGATGACCAAGTGGTTCGGCAGTCGGCGAGTTCGACGCCGGTGACGCCAATGGCTATTGACCCTAATGATGTGGTTGCGGGATGGATAGTCGGGGCCGAGGCTGAGAAAAAGACTGCTGAATTTCTTGCTGCGCGTCGCCAGTTCAACGAGATCGTCGGGCAGAACAATGCCAAAGTGCTTGCTGATTTTATCAATGCTCTCGACAGTGGGCGGAGGATGGGCTGGCCCCAGATCTGGTAAGGCCGTGTCAAGGTGCTTGATGAGATCATCTTTCATGAGGCTTGACGCGAGTTCTATTGATGTGGATTCCACGCATCATGCCGATAACCTAGCGAACGATAGTAGAGATAGCGCTAGTAGATATAGCGCTCACCGCCGAACATCTGATTCAGATATTTGCACTGATCCGGCGTGAAGTAGGCGTGGTAGCGATATGCTTAACATGGCATTCACAAATTTTAACTTCATTGATGAGCTTTATTCAGCAACCTCTTAACCCAAGAGAAGCCGCCCTGACGGGCTGCCCGCTATCCCTCTCCGGTCCTTTGGGCCGGGGTCTCTCGCGGAAAATTCTGATGAATACCTTTCACCTAATTCGTTATTTTTCGACGCTCTCTTTCTTACTGATTGCGCTCGCTGGCGGCGCGCTCGCCCTGTTTTTTCACCAGCATGAATCAGTCCAGATCAAGTACATGGCTGAAGACCGCAACGTAGCCATGACTCAGGTGTTCCGCAACGCATTGTGGCTGGATTTTGCGCCGATGGTCAGCATGTCCGCGGGCCGTTCAGCCGACGAGTTGCGGCAGCAGGTGGAACAGCGTGGGCTGCATGCCAAAGTTTCCGCGTTGATGCGGGATTCCGAGACGGTCAAGGTCAAGATCTATAACCTTGATGGCCTGACGGTGTATTCCTCCGACCTCAAGCAGATTGGCGAAGATAAACGCAGCAATGCCGGTTTTATCGCTGCCGCCGCCGGAAATGTCGTCAGCGAACTGACGCACCGTAACCAGTTCGACGCTTTCGAGGAACACAGAGTAGACATTGACGTGATCTCCAGTTACGCGCCCATCCGTGAGCAGGGGCGGCTGATGGGCGTGTTCGAGGTCTATCAGGATGTCACCTCCTATGTGCGCCAGCTTGATCAGGCCAAGTGGCTGGTAGGGCTGATCGTGCTGGCCGTGCTGGGCGCGCTGTACCTGGTTCAACTGCTGGTGGTGCGTCGCGCCCAAGCCATCCTGAGCCATCAGGCTAAACAACTGGAGACGGCCAATCGCGAGCTTGATCGTCGCGTACAGGAACGAACGGCGGAACTGCACGCCGAAATTGTCGAACGGCGCAACGCCGAGCTGCGCCTTGATTACCTGGCGCACCACGATCCGCTGACGGGCTTGCCCAACCGGTTGATGTTCGCCGAGCAGTTGAAGAAAAGCATTGGCCTCAAGGCGCGAGAAGCACTGCAACTGGCGGTGCTGTTCATTGACCTCGACCGCTTCAAGGAAGTGAATGACACGCTCGGCCACGCCGTCGGCGACGAACTGCTGGTGGCGGTTACGCACCGGCTGGAGTCGCGCCTGCGCGTCAGCGATACCTTGGCGCGACTGGGCGGGGATGAGTTCATCTGCATCATTGAGGATGTCAAGGATGCGTCCGTGGTCAGCGCCTTGGCCGATAAGCTGATCGACTTGCTCTCTCAGCCTTTCCAGATCGTCGAGCATGAACTCTATATAACAGCCAGCATCGGCATTTGCCTTTATCCGGCGGATGGCGAGAACGTTGATGTCCTGGTGCGCAATGCCGACACGGCGATGTATCAGGCCAAGGCGCACGGTCGTGGCCGCAGCCATTTCTATACGCCGGAGATGACGGCCTATGCGCAGGAGCGCGTTCACCTCGAAGCCTTGTTACGCCGGGCGATCAAGGCCGATGAACTCAGCCTGCACTATCAGCTTAAGGTTGATATCCAAGGCCGACCCACGGGTGCGGAAGCGCTGTTGCGCTGGACCAGCGCCGAACTGGGGACCGTGCCGCCGATACGCTTTATCCCGTTGGCCGAAGAAACCGGTTTCATCGTCGAACTGGGCGAATGGGTGCTGCGCCGGGCCTGTCGGCAGATCATGACATGGCGCGTCGCCGGTTTGGTGTTGCCCAAGATGGCGGTCAACCTGTCGGTCAAACAGATTGAGCGCGGCAATATCGTTGAAGTCGTTCGCGCCATTCTCGACGAAACCCGGCTTGAACCCGCCGCTTTGGAGCTTGAAATCACCGAATCAGTGATCATGAATATTGAAGACGCCTTGGCTATCCTTGAAAAACTCCACCAGATCGGCGTACAGCTCGCAGTGGATGATTTCGGCACCGGCTATTCTTCGCTCGCTTACCTGAAACTGTTGCCTATCAACACGCTCAAGATTGACCGATCCTTTGTGATCGGCATTGGCGAGAATGCGGGCGACGAGGCGATTATCCGCACGGTCATTGCGCTGGCCCGCAGCCTCAAGCTGAGCACCGTGGCCGAAGGCGTGGATAGCGCCGATCAGGTTGATTTTCTGAGCGCCCACGGCTGCGACGAGATTCAAGGCTACTTCTTTGGCAAACCGCAACCCGCGGACGCTTTTGCCGAAAGCTGGCGTCAGAAAACATCGTGCATAGCCTCTCTGAATTGAAAAGTATCTTTAAAAGACTTTCGCCAAACCCTTAAATTCGTCATACCCGCGAATGCGGGTATCCAATCTTTTCAGTGGGTTACTGGATTCCCGCTTGCGCGGGAATGACGGAAATCGAAAGTCGTGCTTTAGTCTTCCTGACCAGCCAACGCCCTTGTTGGCATCGTTTGCCACTTCGCCTGATCGGAATCCCTCATGTCCGCTACCTGTCCTGCTCTGCTGCTCAGCGCCCCGGCCTCCGGTCAGGGCAAAACTACGGTTACAGCGGGTTTGGCCCGTTATCATCGCAATCAGGGTCGCAAAGTCCGCGTGTTCAAGACCGGCCCGGACTTTCTTGACCCGATGATTCTGGAGCGGGCCTCCGGTCAGCCGGTTTATCAACTGGATTTGTGGATGGTGGGCGAGCGCGACTGCAAAGCGGCGCTCTATCAGGCCGCGCAGGAGGCCGATTTAATCCTGATTGAAGGGGTGATGGGCCTGTTTGACGGTGCGCCGTCCAGCGCCGATCTGGCCGCGCTGTTTGGAGTGCCGGTGCTGGCGCTGATCAACGCTCATGCGATGGCGCAAACCTTTGGCGCGGTCGCGTATGGCTTGGCGAACTATCGGCCCGGCTTGCCCTTTGCGGGCGTATTGGCGAATCGGGTCGCCGGACCAGGTCACGCCGAATTACTGGCCGAAAGTCTGCCGTCCGATTTGCATTATTTCGGCTGGCTGCCGCGTGATGGGGAAATCGCGCTGCCTGACCGTCATCTCGGTCTGGTGCAGGCGGCGGAAATCGCTGATTTGGAAACGCGGCTGGACGCCGCCGCCGCGCTGATCGCGACGACGGGCTTGGCGGCATTGCCGCCCCCAGTGGTTTTTCCAGAAGCCTCTGTAGAACCGCCGCCGCCCTTGCTGAAAGGAATCCGCATTGGCATTGCCCGCGATACCGCATTCGCCTTTCTGTATCCGGCTAATCTGGATTGCCTAAAAGCAATGGGCGCTGAACTGGCGTTTTTCTCGCCGCTTGCCGATCAAGAGTTGCCAGAGATACACAGTATTTATCTGCCGGGCGGCTATCCAGAACTGCATCTGAATGAATTGGCGACGAATGAAACCATGCGCATGGCGTTGACCAGGCATCATCAAGCCGGTAAGCCGATTTATGCCGAATGCGGCGGTTTGCTCTATCTGCTGGAATCGCTGGCGGATAAGGAAGGGCATCGGGCGTCCATGCTGGGTTTATTGCCCGGTCATGCGGCGTTACAGGCCAAACTGGCGGGTTTGGGCATGCAGTCGGTGGAATTGCCTGAAGGTGTATTGCGCGGCCATACGTTTCATCATTCCAACCTGGAAACCGAAATGAAACCGCTGGCTTATGGCCGCCGCCAGCGCGATGGCAAACCGGGCGAGGCGGTGTATCGGAGCGGGCGGCTGACTGCTTCGTATCTGCATCTGTATTTCGCCAGTCATCCAATAGCGACGGCGCGGCTGTTTCTGCCCTGATCACGCCACATCAAACCGGCCGAAAGTCATGGTGAACTGGCCGCGCCCGCGAGTCATCCCGCGCAAGTGGGTGATATAGCCCAGCAGTCGGTCCAGTGCGCAATCACAGTGAATAGTGGTCATTTCGCCCAAGGTTGTCGTATCCCGAATCATTGCCCGGCGCGACTGTAAATCGCCGATCACGACGCCGACATCGCTTTCGGGAACCACCACTTCGGTATTCATGATCGGACGCAGGATCAATCCGCCCGCCCGGATTAACGCTTTGCGCGTGGTTTCCGCCACCGCCGCCCGCAGCGCCGCCGGACTGGACAAGGCGGCTCCAAATAATTCTACGGCCAGCACCCGCACCGCTACATCCTGCACCGGTGATCCGGTGATCGGGCCACTGGACAGGGCGTCCGCTATGCCTTGAGTCATGGCCTGCTGCTCGGCAAGATGCAACTCGACGCCTTCCGGGCGAATCTGTGGTTCGACCGTGACGGTCACGCCCGCCCCTCGCGCCAGCGGTTCCACCGCCACCCGCACACCTGCTTTCAACTCCAGCTTTTTGCCGTCCGGCAGGTCGTTCACGCGATGAAAGACGGCTTCGACCTCGGCGGTTCCCCCCACCGTTTCACGGGTCACGACGTCGGGATTGCCTACCCGGATAGTGACGCCAAATTCGCGCTGTAGCCGCTCGCCGATGATCTGTAAATGCAGCTCGCCCATGCCGCGCAATACGCGCTGGCCGGTTTCCGGGTTCTCCTCAACCCGCAACGTGGGGTCTTCCTGCTGCAACTTGTCCAGCGCGTCCAGCAGCTTCTCGTCATCGGCGCTGGATTGGGCTTCAATCGCCAATCCCAATACGGGATCGCGGGTTTCAATCCGCTCCAGCCACAGCGGATGATCCGGGGCGCATAAGGTGTCTCCAGTGGTCGCCCAGCGCAGCCCGGCGATTAATACCACCTGACCCGCGAAAGCCTGATCCAACCGCGCCTTGTGATTGGCGTCCACCGCAAACAGCCGGGCGACCCGTTCCAGTCGCAGCATCCCGTTGGCGCCGGGAATCGCGATCTCCTGGCCCGGTTTGAGGACGCCGCGATACAGCCGGGCGAACACATGGCGGCGGCTTCCCACATCTGCACCTTGAACGCCAAGGCGACTAATGGCTCGGTCGGGGTTATCGCCACCCATTCGTCGCTGCCATCTGGCCGTTGCGCCAGACTCGCGGGTCGCTGAGTCGGCGCGGGCAACAGCCGCACCACCCCATCCAGCAGCGGCTGCACGCCTTGATTGCGCAGGGCGCTGCCAGCAAACACCGGGCAAACCTTGCCCGCCAGCACGGCCATGCGCAGCGCGGCCCACACCGCCTCCGGTTCTGGCTCCAGCTCGGTCAAGACCTGTTCGGCCAGGGCATCGTCCATTTCCGCCGCCGCCAGCAGCAGACTTTCCCGCCACGGCCGCGCCCATTCCCAGGTTGCCGGGTCGCAGGGCGAAACTTGCATTTTTTCACCCTTCTCGCCACCGAAGCGCAACCGGGTTTTCTCAATCAGGTGAATCACTGAACCGTCGTAATCGGGCAGAGGCACGGTCACCGCCACCGGCTCTGCCCGCAAGCGTTCGCGCACCGTCGCCAGCGCCCGCCCAAAATCAGCGCCGGGCCGATCCAGCTTGTTGACGAAAAACAGCGTCGGCAGACTGAATTTACTGCGCTGCCGCCAGACCGTTTCGGTTTGCGGCTCCACCCCGCGCACCCCGTCCAGCACGATCACGCAGCCGTCCAGCACTCGCATGGATCGCTCGACTTCGATAGTGAAATCCACATGGCCGGGTGTATCAATCAGTTGAATCTGATGATCGCGCCACGGCAGCCGGGTTACGGCGGCGGTGATGGTGATGCCGTGCGCCTGCTCCTCGGCCAGATAATCCATGTGGGCCGCGCCCTCATGGACTTCGCCGATCTTGTGAGACGCGCCGGCGTAATACAGCATTCGCTCCGTGAGCGTGGTCTTGCCGGCGTCCACATGGGCGGCGATGCCGATGTTGCGCACTCGCGCCAAATCCGGGGCATGGTCCATACGGTTCTCGTCCATCAGCAATGGGGGGATCAAGACTCAGGACGTAATGCGGCGACACTCCAGATAAAACCGCTTTTCGTCGGCTTCGCCCATTGAGAAGGTTTTACGCGGCAACGCGCCATCGCGAATCACCGTGCGGAATAAATCATCCTTGGCCAAGTTGGCAGATAGAACCCGATATTGCCCGGCTGCCCGCCAAGTTGGTGCAGGGTGTCCTCGCCGTGGATGTAGTCGAGTCGCGAGCCAGGCTGTCGCGGCAAATAGTGATCGAGAAAATCTTGCAGGGTGGCGACCGGCAAGGTCAGGCGCGGCTGTGCGATGGTCAGGACGCCGCATCGCTTCCAGCTGACAAAGGCGATGACATGCTGTTCGTCGGACAACGCTTGTTGCTCCTGCCACGTCTGCTGCGCCGCCAGCCATGACGGGCAATCCTGGATCGTCAGCGCCGAACCCTGATCCATGCAGAACGCGGTCAGCGCCGCCAGCAAGCGGTCTGGATCAACATCAAAAACAACCCGATGAATCGCCTCGAAGTGCAGCCCTTCGTCGTGCAGGTTGACCAGCTCCACCAGCGCATGGCGGGCGGGATGATTCATGATCGCCACCGGATCGGGCGCAGTGCGCTTAAGATTTTCCCACATGATTTTGGCGGTGGCGAAGGAATGATTGCCGTCGCCCAGGGCATAGAGCAGCACCGGCGCGTCGGCGGCTTCATAGCGGGTTGCGAACATCAGCGGATCCGCCAGCCGGGTCAAATGCTCGACCACCCACTGAATCAGCCACGGATGATCAATGCGCCAGCCGCGAATCCGTCCGCTATCCAGCATCAGTGGCGCATCGTATAACTGCTGCTGTGGCTCGGCGAACAACGGTTCAATCACGGTTCGTTCAGGGTCATCAATCAACACCATGACATGCGGCGCTTCCAGCAGTGCGCCCTGGCGCACCCGAATGCGCGGCGGCAACCGCTCCAGAATAGTGCCTTCGGTGGGCCGGATCAGGCTGCTGGCCCCGGCGTTATAGTCATAGCATTCCAAATCCAGGGCGACGATCAGGCCCTTGCGCCGTCGTCCTTGCGCTGTTTCCCGTTCCACCAGCACCCAGCCGGGCGCTTGCGCGACCAGAATGCCGGTATCCAGATAGTGGCGCATGGCGTCATGAATCATCTGAATCCGCTGCGCTTCATCGGCTGCGCCCAAGTAGACTTCCGGCAGGATTAGCCGCAAGGTGGATGGGGCGTCACCGACCTCGTTTTCCACCTGCGCCCAGTACTCTGGCTGTGAGGTATATTGATCGCAGGCGACCACGGCCCATTTACCAAGGTCTACGCTCGCCTGGGGCAAGAGCAGCGCCGGAAGCTGTAGCCCAATCCGCGCAAAATTCATGAACAACACCTCTCCTAATAAAAATAGAACAGTAGCGATAACGACGAAAAATCAGCCCAGAAGCTTAACAAAACCAGCAGGCGATGCGCCGGACAGCAAAGCCAGTCATCACGGCGTATTATTATGAGCAAACGAATACTATCGGGAACGGGCGGCATCGTCGCCGTTCCGCAACCTTGCGAGGGAAACGGCCATGCGCAAAGTAACCAATATCGTAGTGATCCTTCTCATTGTCGTGGTACTGATCGGCGGTGGCGTCATGGGTTACCTGTGGTATAGCACCAAACAGCAGGTTGACCAGATGATCGCCGACGCCAAGCCGTTTGCCGACATCAGCTATGGGAGCATTATCGTTCTGCCAACGGGATCGGTTGGCGTCAGCCAATTGCGGATCAGACCCACCGTGTCCGGCCAAACGGTCTCGATAGGCGCTGTTCGGCTCAACGCCCCCAATTTGCTGGCGCTATTCAATATGGGTCGGCAAGTCAAACAGGGTCGTTTGCCGGAGGATGTCTCGCTCGTCATTGAAGAGGTTGAATTGCCGTTTGAAATGCTGGGCGCTGCGTCCGAGCCGACTGCGCCGCATTCTGCTTTTGACAACCTGCAAGCGTTGGCTTGTGGGCCTGTCAGCCAGTTCGGGGTGACTGAATTGCAGGAAATGGGCTACGACCGCCTCATTAGCAGCATGAAGATGGGCTATCGTCTGGATCCCCGGCAAAACCATCTGGATTTACGGCTGGACGGCAATACCCGCGACTGGATGAGCATAAATCTGGATATGAGTTTTTCCATGCCGGTGTTGCCGGCGACGCCGATGGATTTCATTCTGCTGACGCCCCGGCTGGCCAAGCTGGATCTGGTGATCCGCGATAATGGTTTCAATCAGCGCCGCAATGAGTACTGCGCGAAAAAGGCGGGCAAGCCAGTCAACGACTATCTTGCCGATCATGTGCAGCTTCTGGTTGAACGCCTGCGCGCCAATGGCTTCAATCCTGGACCGGGGATCATCGCCGCTTACCAGGCCTCTTTGATTGATGGAGGCGAATTAGCTATCGTCGCCACGCCCCCCACCGCGATCAATCCGGCTGAGTTGCCGGATTACGCTGCTGCCGACGCTATCAAGCTGCTGGGGCTGACTCTGAAGGCTAATAACACGGCAATCAACGATCTGACCGTGGACTGGGACACCGCCAAACTGAGCAAGGCGATGGGCTTCGCGCCAGAGCCTGCGCCGGAGGAAGCAGCGCCAGTGGTTGTCGCCCCTAAACCGGTGATGATTCCGCCAAAGGAGTACCACTCTACGTCAGTCAGCGACTTGAACCGGTACATCGGTAAAATCGCCAAGCTGAAGACCACAACGGGCGCGGAATACCGGGGCCAACTGGATGGAATTACCGAAGGCATGCTCCGCATCACCGTGCGTAAATCAGGCGGCAGCGTGACACTCTCGCTACGGGTCGGCGAAATTACCGCAGCAGAAGTGCTGTACTAAGCGTCAGCGCACCAGTTGAATCAGCAGCAACACAAACAGCACTACCAGAACTATTGGAATTAGCGCCGCCGGCCAGTCTTTTTTAGCCGTGCGGCTGCGTTCGAGCGCTGCTTTGATGCCGGGCTGGAACCACAGGATCACCAGCGCCGCCGCCAGTCCGCCCAGCACTATTTCCCACCATGCCGCTGTTTCCATCGTCGCCCCTGTGTGCTGACTCGTGGTCAGTTGGTTCGGTCAATCCTTGTTGCGGCTGCCGCCCGGCTGAAACGCTGGTTGTGGAAAGGGCATCACATTATCGCCGCCTTCCACCGGGCGCACTTTGCTGACGCCCTCGTGTTCCACTTCGTCAATCCGCACCACCGAATGCAAGGGCACAAAGGTGCGTTTCACCCCGGCGAATTCGCTTTGCAGCTTCTCCTCGGCGGGATTGACCAGTACGCTGGAACGCTCGCCGAAGATGAGTTCCTCAATTTCGATGAAGCCATACAGTTCGCCCTGATAAATCTCGCGGGCATAGAGTTCATACAGTTTGCCCTGATTGACGAACAGGACGCGATAAATGCTTTTGGTAATTTTGGACATTGACGGTTAGACCACGGTCGAAGATGCGGCAATCTAACCGCGTTCGATGCGATGGGCAAATTTCCGCGGCTGGAAAACCAGCTAAAATTCAGAGGCTGTACAAAAACTAAGCCGTTGATAAATCAAGTTGTAGGGCCGGTTTCAACCGGCCTTGGCGGGGTAAATCCCGCCCTACATTCTTTATCAATCAGTTAGTTAGTTTTGTACAGTCTCTCAGTATTCATTTACCCTTTGGCATCGGTTTTATGTAGGAGCGCGGCTTTAGCCCGCGACC
>JAAUTD010000121.1 GCA_012031845.1 Synechococcaceae cyanobacterium SM1_2_3 | reverse complement strand
GTTACCGATAACCAAACTAGGCTGATTTGGCTCAAGAACGCCGATTGCTTTGGCAGGGAAAACTGGTCAGCAGCGATGGCCTCGGCGCTTAGATTGGGCAGCGGGGATTGCGGTCTTCGCGACGGTTCGGTTGCTGGACAATGGCGGTTGCCCAGCAAGGATGAATGGAACGCCTTGATCGATAAGAAGGCCAGTAAACCGGTGCTGCCGTACGGTCATCCCTTCACGGGTGTCCAGTCCGGCAGCTACTGGTCATCCACGACCTGGGACGATTATGCCGGCAATGCGTGGAACGTGTATCTCTACGACGGCGAAGTGAGCGTGGCTGGACAGAACCGCACCTACTACGTGTGGCCGGTGCGAGATGGACGATGAGTAGGGTGCGCATTGCGCACCGTTCTTGAACCGTAGTGCTGCCGGGCGATGGTGCGCGGTGCGCACTACTACTAGTCCAGGACTTTCGCTCCATCCGTTCGCCCTGAGCCTGTCGAAGGGCATTCATCGGTAGAAATACGGGGTTCGACCGGCTCACCCCGAACGGTTTTTGAACCTGAAGCGAAAGTCCTATAGTCATAGAACTCTCACACTCTGTCACGGGATATCCAGAGGGATTCTCCAAAATGACCCTGCATATTGAAGCCGAACTGGATGAAATACATGCTGAGCGCCTTTTACACTTGCAGCAGAAACTGCAAAACCAATAGCGGAAATAGTCGCTGAAGCGATTGATGCACTGAGTACGGCTACCCTCACAACGTCAGAAACGCATGGCGCACGTATTCGCCGTATTCTCGAAGAAGAGGGTTTAATTGGCTGTATGGAAGGTGACGGTCATCTGTCTGTGGATTATAAAAACCATCTGTGGGGCAGCGAACCGTGATTATTGCGGACACCGGGTTTTGGGTGGCGCTGTTTGATCAAAAAGATACTTTTCATGCCTTGGCCTATCAGCGGTTAGGAGAATTGGACGAGCCGTTGCTATCCATCTTGCCGGTCGTCACCGAGGTCTGCCATTTACTACAAAGGCGAGTCGGCAATGAAAAAGTATTGGCCTTTATCCGCAGTCATCAGCGTGGCGTATTTCAATTATTTAATCTGGGCGAAACCCACTTTCCACAAATAGCAGAGCTGATGTGTCAATACGCCAACTTGCCGATGGATTTTGCCGATGCCTCACTGGTTATTCTGGCGAATACGCTAAATCACGGGCGAATTTTATCCACCGATCAGCGTGATTTTGGCGTCTATCGCTGGAAAAATCGGCATCCGTTTACCAATTTGCTCATCGGGGATGCCTGATCGTGGCGGTATCGCCCCAAGCTTCGTGGGTACACATTGCGCACCTTCATAGAATCCCCATTGTTCAGCAAGCTCTGGCCGGACTATTGGACAGAAGATCAACGCAGCGAATTCGCTACATGGATCTCTGAAAATCCAGACGCAGGCGATGTGATCTCCCGATCTGGCGGTTGCCGTAAAGTACGCTGGAGTCGCGAAGGCCAGGGCAAGCAAGGCGGAACACGAGTGGTTTATATCATTCAGTTGGCCAATGGGGCGATTGTTTTGTTGCTGATTTATGCCAAGAGCGCCAGAGACACCATTCCAGCCCATGTGCTACGACGAATTGTAAAGGAAATGAACGATGCCACTGAGTGAAGAAGAACTGTTGGCGCGTGACGCCCAAAGAACGAAGCTGACCGGCAACGCACAGACGCTGCTCTTTACCCGTGGTTGCTTAAAGTCGAGTGCGTTTGTCCGGTCCAGCGCACGGTTAGCCCGTCCCCGCACCACATCAGCCTGAATCTTCCAAATAACCGGGCTGAACCGCCATCACTGTTCGTGCAGCGTCACTGACAAGCACCACTGACGCATCAACTTGTTATGCGTCTGCGGCGCAGCAGCGACGCTGCATAACCGACTTTTGGAGTTTTTGCCAGGATTTTATTAAGAATCTTCAATAAAATCAATACGGTGGACGGGCTAACTAGAATTAGTCAGTCGCACCCATAGCGACCAACACGGTATAAATCAAAACCAGCCTCTGGAAAACAGATTTAGAACGCCTAAATAGCTGCGGATGGTATTTCGTCCCACTGCCGCCTGCCGCATAACCATCCGCCAAGCAGTTATCCAAGAATAAAACGACCATCTTCTATATTCCAACCAAATTTCCGATTCCCAACCGGCATATCCGCCGCAATCAATTCGACATTCCATCACTACGCAGTGGTCAATAAAAACTCACTCCACAAACCGATCCCGCTCCCGCAACGCCGGAAACCAGCGCAACCACAGCGCCGCGACGATCCAGGCGCCAATCCCGCCAACCACCACCGTCGGCACGACGCCGATCAGCGCCGCCAGCACCCCCGATTCAAATTCGCCCAGTTCGTTGGATGCGCAGATAAACACTGTGTTGACCGCCGAAACCCGCCCGCGCATGGCGTCTCAATCCGCACCAGCGTTTGGCGGATAAAAACGCTCACCACATAGCCAGAGCGCCCCGCTCATGATTGCTGCCAGCACTAAAGCGGCCACCACCTGATTGGCGCTTACGCCGTTCTGGTACAGCCAGTGCGCAGCGGGACGCAGCAGGTTTTGGAAAGCGGGTTTAATCGCGTACAGCGTGATCAATGTGGCGAGCCTTTCAGTGGATGTTTCAAAGAATTCAGGCTCCTGCTAAGCCCGCCAATCGGGATCGATCAGGCCATCCACGATGCCAATGCGGCGGTCGGCGGCGCTGGCGAAGGTGAGATCATGGGTGACGGCGACCACGGTTTTACCCAAGTCGCGGGTCAGGTCATGCAGGATTTGCCGGACATTGGCCGAAGCGCGGCTATCCAGATTGCCGGTCGGTTCATCGGCCAAGATGATCGGCGGATCATTCGCCAAGGCGCGGGTAATGGCGACCCGCTGGCGTTGACCGCCGGATAGCTGGTGTGGGCGTTTGTGTCCCTGATCATGCAGGCCAAATTGCTGTAGCAGTTTCTCCGCACGCTGCCGGGCGGCGTCCTCGCTCTGCGCACCCAGGCGACGCATCGGCAACATCACGTTGTCCAGCACAGTGAATTCCGCCAGCAGAAAGTGAAACTGAAACACAAAACCCAGCTTTTGCAGCCGCGTCGTCGCCAATTCATCCTCGCCATAACCCGACGTATCCCGCCCATCCAGCAGCACTCGCCCGGCGGTCGGCACATCCAGCAGACCCAGCAGATACAGCAGCGACGACTTGCCAGAACCCGACGGCCCCATGATCGCGACAAACTCGCCGCCAAAGATGTCCAGCGTGACCTCCTGCACCAAAGTCACCGGCACTTCGCCGGGCAAAGTTCGCCCCAGTTGTTCCGCCGCCAGAATGGCGCTCATCCCATCCCCCGCAGAATCGCCACCGGATGCACCTGTCCGGCCTTGCGCGAGGGGAAATAGGCCGCGCCTACCGCGGACGCCATCGCGAAACCCAAGGCCAGCAAAAACTGGTCGTAACCCCAGTAAATCGGCAGAAAAACCAGATCGGTCGCACCGGGTGGCTTGAGTTCAACGTGGGCGAGCAAGGTCATCAGCCCCAGTCCCAGCCCGGCACCCAATCCACTGCCCAGCAGGCCGAGAATGATGCCTTCGCTCAGAAAAATCTGGCGGATGTCGCGGGCGTGAAAGCCCATTGATTTGAGGATGGCGATGTCATGGATTTTTTCCATCACGATGGTGGAGATGGTGTTGTAGATGCCGAACGCTGCCACCACCAGAATCGCCGCCACCACGCTGTACATGATCAGATTGCGCACCAGCAGTACGCTCATTAAATCCTGCGACGCCTCCAGCCACGACACCGCCTTGTAGCCGATTTGCGCCTCAATCACCTCGGCGACATCGCGGGCGGCATAGGGATCGTCAAGCTGGAGAATAAAGCGGTTGACCCGATTGGGCCGATCCAGCATTCCCTGCACCCGCTTGAGCAGGGCGAAAGTCTGGGTTTCATCGTAACTGGCGTTACCGGTGCGGAAGATGCCGACCACTTTCAGGGTGCGGACTTCGCCGCCCGACGCGGAGGCGTTAACCACGCTGTTCATGGCGAGGCCAAATTTTTTGGCCAAACCCTGGCCGATGACGATGCCGTTGGGGTTGGCGGCCAGCGCGTCCAGCGAGCCATTGATGAATTTCTCCTCAATGGTGGAAACGCCTTTCATTTTGGCCGGGATGATGCCGCTGAGGGTGACGCCCTCAATGCGCCCGGCAAAGGTCAGCACCACTGACCCGACCAGCACCGGCGCGGCGCGCAATCCGGGCAACGCTTCGATCAGCGCCAGCTTTTGCAAATGGCCGCGCAGGCCGCGCACTTCAGTCAGCGGCTTGACCCGCCGCACTTCAACCGCGCCGTCCGGCCACAACACGCTGGCGGGTTGCGGTCGAGGATTGCGGTACTCGTCGGAGACGGTGATATGCGGGCTGTTGTCCACCAGTCGCTTGATGAAGTCGCGCTCGGAGCCGCGCATCAGCGACGACACCGCCAGAAAAACGCCACGCCGAGCGCAATCCGGTCAGCGAACCAGAGTCGGCCGCTTGCGGCTGACCAGATGAGTGATGGCGATAGCGAGCTGGATGGACATGGCTAACCATGACCTGATCCCCGGTCAAAACCGGTCAGGTCTGCTGAAGGAAAGGGTTCAGGACTTTCGCTCCATCCGTTCGCCCTGAGCCTGTCGAAGGGCATTTATCGGTAAAACGGGGTTCTCGACAGGCTCACCCCGAACGGTTTTTGAACCTGAAGCGAAAGTCCTGGGGTTATCGCGTTAGAGATCGAACCAGCCGGAAACCCTGATTGCTGCCGCGAAATGTCGGCGTCAATCCGCTGCGGGAAGCCGAACGCAGTTTGGCCGGATCGCTATCCCAGCCGCCGCCGCGCACCGTGCGCCGTCCACCGACATCGCGCCCCACGCATTGGGCCTCGGCTCCGCCATAGTCTTCGGCATGGCGCGAGCAAGTCCACTCCCACACGTTGCCCATCGTGTCATACAGATCCCAGTGATTGGCGGGAAAGGAAGCCACCGCTATCGGTTTTTGCCGATACAGGCCGGTTTTCGCCCCGCAATCGGAATCGCCATAGCCGACAGCGCCATTGTAATTGGCCTGTTTGGTGGTCACGCAGTTGCCGACCCAGAACGGGGTGGTGGATTCGGCGCGGGCGGCGTATTCCCATTCAGCCTCGGTGGGCAAGCGATACGCCTGGCCGGTCTGCTCCGACAGCCATTGGGCATAAGCCGCCGCGTCGTTCCAGTCCACATTGATCACCGGCTGCTGCTCTCGGCCCCAGCCTTCATCTTGCGGCTTTCTGCGCCGGGTGGCGACGCAAAACCGGTCGTAGTCGGCAAAAGTCACCTCGGTCTGACCAATGGCGAACGCCGTGATCGACACCAGATGCTGGCGCTCTCCAGCTTCACGGCCGGTTTCCAGCGTGGGCGATCCCATCACGAATTCACGGCCAGGCGTCGGAATGACCACCATCGGCGGCCCATCGCCGCCATCGGCCAGTTTATCGCGGAATACCTGCAATTCCGTCAGAGCCGAGGCAACCGGCGACGCAGCGGTGGTAGAACCCGGCGCAGTGGCGGATTCGGCAGGCGCGGAAGGCGCTGTCAGCCGCGACGCCAGCCACCAGCCACTCCCGGTCACCGCCAAAATCAGCAGCGCGCCGATTAACAACACCGAAGGGGTAAGCGCGATAGTCAGGGTCTTCGATCCATTCGATTTTTTATCAGCCGGCCGGGCCAGCCGGGTGGGCGTAGCCGAAGCGGATGAAACTTCGGCCGGACGGCTCGGCTGCGCCAGCGCGGTCGACCCCAGATCTTCCCCGGACAACACCGCTTCCAGTTGCCGCTTGAACTTGACGATGGATTGCAGGCGCTGATCCGGATCGACCGCCAACCCGTGGTTCAGGACGTGCTCCAGCGCGGGAGGCGCACTGGGCGCCAACTGCCGGATCGGCCTGAGGGTGTCGCACGAGACCCGATCCGGCGCCGAGGGCGGCCGTTGCGCCGTCAGCATGGCGTAAAGCGTGGCCGCCGCGCCATAAACATCGGTCCATTTGCCCTGCTTGCTGGTCTGGACGTATTGCTCCAGCGCCGCGTAGCCATCGGAGAAAATCAGCCAACTGCGGGAATGACTGCCCACCACCTGCCGCGCCGCGCCAAAATCCAGCAGGATCAACTGGTTCTGGCTGGTGAGATACAGGTTGCCGGGCTTGACGTCCCGGTGCATGAAGCCGTTCTGATGCACTTCTTCCAACCCATCCAGCACCGGCAACAGCAAACTCACCGCTTGCCGCCACGGCAGGCGACGATCCGGTTGCTGGGCCAGATAGCGGGTCAAATCCTGGCCTTCGTAGTAATCCATCACCAGATAGGCCGTACCATTCATCTCGAAATAATCCAGCACCCGCACCAGATTGGGGTGTTTCATCTGCGCCAGAGTGCGCGCTTCATTCAGAAAGGTTCGCAGGCCGTAATTGAACAGTTTTTGATGATCGCGGGCATTCAGCACTACGGTCTTGCGGTCGGTGGAACGCCCGACAAAATCGCTGGGATAGTATTCCTTGATCGCCACCCGCGCCCTTAGATTCTGATCAAAGCCGCGATAGGTGATCCCAAAACCGCCCTGCCCCAGCTTTTCGCCGATGACGTAGCGTTTCAGCGGGGTTTGCACTGGCAACAGGGCAGCGGAGCGATGAACCAGATCGGGCTGGTATTTGCAAATCGGACAGATCGCCGCTTCATCCCAGGTGCGCGGATAAAAGCACCCAGGACACAGCACCTCGACAGCAGGAGTTATATCGAGCGGTTGAGTCATCCTTTAACACCCCGGAAAACAATCGGATTTGCGCCACTATGACAGCAGACGCCATAAGACAGCATAGCGGCAACAATCGCCCTAAAACAGGCGCGGGGATTTTGCGCCCGAACAAAAAAGCGCCGAACGGTTTGGCCAGGCGACAAAAATGCAGGATAGACTGAAAAATCCGTGGTGACTGGAATCAGGAGCAAGCAAGGAGAGATTGGACGGATCAACAAGGTTGAAGTGGAACCGGCGCCAAACCGGTTCCGCATTTTTGAATCAGGCTCGTATTCCGCTATTCAATCATCGTCATCCTCATCGCCGTCAGACAAAGCAACCTTGCGCTGCGGGATGGTCTTGGGGTCAACAATGATCGGCCGGTAAATCTCCACCCGGTCGCCTTCGCTCAGCGGCGCGGTCAGTTTGGTGATTTTGCCGTAGATGCCGATCTTGTTTTTCTTCAGATTCAGTTCCGGGAAACGGCCCAGTATTCCTGAGCTTTCAATCGCGTGTTGCGCCGTACTGCCCTCCGGCACCTCCAGATTCAGCCAGACTTGCGCATCCGCGTACACCACTCCAACCTGCATGATCGCTCTCCTATGAAATTAATAACGTAAGTCTTTACCGCTGATTCCCGCAGATAACCCTGATTGCGCAGATATCGTATCTGTGTTAGGACTTTCGCTTCAGGTTCAAAAACCGTTCGGGGTGAGCCGGTCGAACCCCGTATTTCTACCGATGAATGCCCTTCGACAGGCTCAGGGCGAACGGATGGAGCGAAAGTCCTGTGTGTAATCCCCTGAATCTGTGGGAATCAGCAGTTCAGACCATAAGTTCATCCGGTTTCAAGCAGCGGACGGTTGACCATCCGGTGGCGGCGCAATAGCAGTCGCCGCCCTGCGCGCCAGCGCCTGATCCAGGATTCGCTTTCCCGCCAGCAGAAAACCCAGCACCAAAAATCCGCCCGGCGGCAACAGCATCAGCAGAAAGCCTTTGTAATCCTGAATCAAGGTGATTTCCAGAAAGGCGAAGCCTTGACCAAGCAGCAGGGAAGCGCCAGAGAACAGGGTGGCGCTGCCCAGAATTTCCCGGCAGCCGCCAATCAGCACCAGGCAAAGGTAAACCCCAATCCCATCATCAGGCCGTCCAGCGCCGAAGCGAGCACCGGCTGCCGAGAGGCGAAGGACTCGGCCCGCCCCAGCACCGCGCAGTTGACCACAATCAACGGGATAAACAGGCCCAACACCTTATAGAGTTCATGCAGCCAGGCGTTGATGGCCATATCCGCTATCGTTACCAGCGAGGCGATCAAAAGGACATAGACCGGAATCCGCACTTCCGGGGTGATGTAAGAGCGCAAGCTGGAAATAATCACATTCGAGAGCAACAGCACCCCGGTGGTCGCAAACCCCATCCCCAGGCCATTGGTCGCAGTAGTCGTGACCGCCATGAGCGGGCACAGCGCCAACATCTGCGTGAACACCACATTGTTGCGCCACAGCCCATCGCCAATAATCTCGCGGTATTGTTGATTCATAACGCCTCCTAATAAGCCGCCTGGGTCGTGGTCGGGGATTCGCCGAGCAGTTGCGCCCGGTTCGCGGCGAAAAAGTCCAGACCGCCCTTGACCGCCTTGACCACGGCGCGGGGGGTAATGGTCGCGCCAGTGAACTGATCAAAGATGCCGCCATCCTTTTCACGCCCCAGCGATCCGGCGCGGATCACCCAGCGAACGACCGTCGAAACTCAGAATCCACTCCGAACGCTTGCGCTCAATCTTGTCGCCCAGACCGGGCGTTTCCGAATGGCTGGTGACCCGCACCCCCAGCACTTTGCCGTCGCGATCCACGCCCATGATGATGAACATGGTGGTGCTGCCATAGCCATTGGCGGTGACCTGATAGCACACCGCCTGCACCTTGCCGTCGCGCCGCGCCTGATAAACGATGACCTCGCGCTCACCGTCACGCACCGTCAACGTATCCTCGGTCAGCACGTTATCGTGCAACGCCGCCGGAATCACCTGCTCCAGCGTCACCTGCAAATCTTCCAGGCGGCGCTGATCAATGGCGGAACCGGTCAGGAAATCAGCGCCGCTAATCAGTGCGCCGGTCAATAGCGCCACCGCCCCCAACAGCGCCGTATGGTAATAAGGACGCTCCCGCCAGCGCTGCCAGTTTTCTTGGGACAGAAGGCTCGATAACACGCTCATTAGCCGTTCTCCTTGCGCTGAACGGTTGGCACCGGGCGCGGCTTGCCATCCCAGGTGCGGCCATAAGCGCGGGGGCGGATATAGTGATCAATGATCGGGGTCATCGCGTTCATCAGCACCACCGCGAAGGCGACGCCCTCTGGATAGCCGCCCCAGGTGCGAATGACGTAGATCAACAAGCCACAACCCGCGCCAAAGACGATTTGGCCCAGCGGCGCCGTCGGCGAAGTGACCGGATCGGTGGCGATGAAGAACGCGCCCATGACCAAACTACCGGACAGCAGATGCAGCAGCGGCCCGGCGTAGCGTTGCGGATCGGCCAGATGAAAACCGCCGGACAGCAGGAACACCGTCACCATCATCGCCGCCGGAATATGCCAGGTGATCACCCGCTTCCACAGCAGCCAGCCGCCGCCCAGCGCCAGCAATACCGCGCCGGTTTCGCCCAGACTGCCGCCAGTCGTGCCCAGCGCGTCCGCGACCGGGCGGTAGTGGCTCGCCAAAATCTGGTCGAGCGGGTGCAACAGCATCAATTCAGTGCGGATATTGCCGAGAATGGTGGCTCCGCTCACCGCGTCGAGATTGGGAATGCCGTAAAAGGTGATCGCCAATCCTTCCAGGAAACCGGGCGACTGGCTGAAGAACAGCGGACGCGGCTCCAGCCATAGCGTCATTTCCACCGGAAACGACACCAGCAGCATCACCCGCGCCAGCATCGCCGGATTGAACAGATTCTGACCGATGCCGCCGAACACCTGCTTGCCGATCACCGTGGCGAACAGGCCGCCGATCACGCCGATCCACCACGGCGCCCACGGCGGCAACGACAGCGCCAGCAACACCCCGGTCATCAGCGCCGAACTGTCGCGCACCGCCTGAAGCGGCTTTTTCGCCAGCCACAGGCACAGCGCCTCGCCCGCCAGTCCGCTCAATACGGTAATGACCAGCAGATTGAACGCGGGCCAGCCGAACAGGCCAACGCCATACAGTGCCGCCGGGAGGATTGCCCACAGCACCGCCCGCATCAGCGACGGCACATTTTCCGGCGCATGCAGATGGGGGCGCTAGGCAGAGCCATATTCATCATCAGGGCTTTCGCTCCATCCGTTCGCCCTGACGCTTTGGCAAGCTCAGCGGTCGAAGGGCATTCATCAGTAAAAGCGGGGTTCGACCGGCTCACCCCGAACGGTTTTTAAACCAGAAGCGAAACTCCTGATCATGACGCGGCCTCAGCGGCGCGTTGCTTGCTGGCCCGACGTTGCGCGGCGGCTTCGGCCTTGGCGCGTTCCTGCCGATCCAGCCGCGCCTGCCGCTCCGCCATC
>JAAUTD010000120.1 GCA_012031845.1 Synechococcaceae cyanobacterium SM1_2_3 | reverse complement strand
CAAGAGTGGAAGCGCGTTGGGCAGTTTATCTCGATGCTCTCGGCGTTGATTGGCTTTATGAAAAAGAAGGCTTTGAGCTTCAATCTGGAAGATATCTTCCAGATTTCTGGATTCCATGCCCTGCTTATCATGATGAGCATTCTGGGTATTGGCCAGAAATAAGGTTCATCGCGGATTCCTGTGGAAATTGCCCTTTGAGCGGGTTTCACCCCGCCAAGAGGGTTGAAGTCGAAACTGATATATTTTTAATCAACAGCTCAGCTAGAAAACATTGATCAGACGGGACGGGATTCACAACAACCCGCGATGAACCAATATTGATACTGATTGGCGAGGTGACACAGTGAAAAAGAAATATACTTATTGGAAAGATGAAGGCATGTGGTTAGGCTACTTTGATGAATTCCCAGATTACTGGACTCAAGGTGAAACGGAAGAAGAATTAAAAGAAAATCTAATTGATATTTATAAGGAACTAATTAGCGGAACAATCTCAAGTATCCGCCGAGTCGCTGAGATCGAAGTATCGTGAAAAGCAAGGATTTAATAAAGAAACTTGAGGATATGGGCTGCGTTTTTATCCGTCATGGCGGCAACCATGATTGGTATCAGAATCCATGCACCAAAATATCGCAGCCTGTCCCTCGACATCGAGAAATTAATGAACGCTTGGCAAGACATATCGTTAAGATGCTTAATAACGACAATGTCTAACTGGGGCTTGCCCTGACCCCGCTACGCGGGGCAAGTGAAGCAGGGTGTTATACGCCTTAAATAGTAATAGGAGATTACTCTTGTCAGTACTAGCAATTTGAAACTAGCTATAAAGGATTTCGTTTCTCGCTTAAGAGTGGAAGCGCGTTGGGCAGTTTATCTCGATGCTCTCGGCGTTGATTGGCTTTATGAAAAAGAAGGCTTTGAGCTTCAACCTGGAAGATATAGCAATCCTATACAGGTTGTTTAATTTTAAATACCATTCCAATTTCTTGAAATTAAAAATATCGTTACAAGAACTCTTAGCATTGCCACCTTCTTGGTTGCGTTCTTTGCAGGTACAGCTTTAACGCAAACTACCAGCGGAGTATGCACTCAGGATATACACGATATTGTAGGACGCTACTTTCAAATTAAAGACTTATTATCATTGGTATTATTAATACGTTGCTGTCGGCGTTTCATTTTCAAAAATTTTCAGTACGCCGACCTTTTTAGGAAAGCTAACGGCTCCGAAAGAAATGTTTCCAAGGTCGTTGGAATTCTAACAGCACCCGCTTAAAGGCTCCCTGCATTGATCACCCTGTACGCGATTAAGCCCGCTTTCCAAAACCTGCTACGTCCTATTGCGCGCTGGCTGCACCAGAACGGCGTCAGCGCCAATCAAGTCACCGTCACCGCGTTAGTGCTGGCGGCAGTGATGAGCGGGGCGCTCTGGCTATGGCCGACGCCGACCATGCTGTTGCTGATGCCGCTGGTTTTGTTATTGCGCATGGCGCTGAACGCGCTGGATGGGATGCTGGCCCGTGAGTTTCAGCGGCCCACGCCGTTGGGGGCGGTGCTGAACGAACTGGGCGATGTGCTGGCCGACGCCCTGCTGTATCTACCGCTGATCCTCGTTCCCGGCGTTTCGGCGGGGCTGGTGACGGGGCTGGTGCTGCTGGCGCTGCTGAGCGAATTTTGCGGCGTGGTTACGGTGCAAATCGGAGCCAGTCGCCGCTACGACGGTCCCCTGGGCAAGAGCGACCGCGCCTTGTTGCTGGGCGCGATTGCGCTGCTGCTCGGTTGTGGCCTATCGCCGGATGGGTGGTTGACCGCAACCCTGTTTATTGCCAACGGTCTGCTGATGCTGACCTGTTTCAACCGCTTAAGCGCCGCTCTGCGTGAGATAAAACCATGTTAACTCGGACTGAATTCGCCGGTGATGGTCATTCTGGGCGGAGTGTGGGCCTTGCTGCTGCTGGCTACCGCCGCCGTGTGGCGGCTCGCGCCCGCGTCAAATAGCGAATTGCGGCAACGCATCCGCAGTTGGTGGCTGATCGTGGCGCTGTGTTCGCTGGCGTTGACCTTCAGTCGCAACGTGGCGCTGCTGTTTTTCGGGCTGGTCAGTTTTCTGGCGCTCAAGGAATATCTGACCCTGATTACGACTCGCCACGCCGACCGCCGGGTGCTGTTCTGGGCCTATCTGAGCATCCCGATTCAGTATTTCTGGATTGCCATTGAATGGTACGGAATGTTCATCATCTTCATCCCGGTCTATCTGTTTCTGTTATTGCCGGTGGCGATGGTACTGAATGGCGAAACCCAAGGCCATTTACGCGCTGCGGGTACGCTGCATTGGGGCCTGATGAGCATGGTGTTCAGCCTGAGTCATTTGGCCTATCTGCTGGTATTGCCGCAGGGAGAATATCCGCAGGTCAGTGGTCCGGGTCTGGCGCTGTTTCTGCTGCTGCTGACCGAGTTAAATGACGTGGCGCAGTATTGCTGGGGCAAGGCATTGGGCCGACATAAAATATCGCCCACGGTCAGCCCGAATAAAACGGTGGAAGGTTTTGTCGGCGGGGTATTCAGCACCCTGCTGTTAGCGGCATTGCTGGCGCCGTGGCTGACGCCCTTTAATCTGCGCGATGCCTTATTAGCCGGACTGCTGATTGCGGTGGCTGGTTTCTTTGGCGATTTGAGCCTGTCGGCATTGAAGCGGGATTTGGGAATCAAGGACAGCGGTAATCTGCTACCGGGACATGGCGGCATTCTCGACCGGATAGACAGCCTGACTTATACCGCGCCGCTGTTCTTTCATTTCACCCGGCATTTTTATTTCTAAATCGGCTTACCCTGAGAAGACACTGTGATGGGATACGCCGCGCTGCGTCTGTTGTTCTTTCTGCTGATCGTCAAGCCGTTTCTATTGCTGGCGACCGGAATTAATGTGCGTTGCCGGAAACGCTGCCGGTTTCCGGGCCAGCCCTGATCATCGCCAATCACAATAGCCACCTCGATGCTCTCGTGTTAATGGCGATGTTGCCGTTGCATCTATTACTGCACACCCGGCCAGCGGCTTCGGCGGAATACTTTCTGCGCACTCGCTGGCGGGCCTGGTTCGCGACACAGGTGATCGGGATTATCCCGCTGACCACCGCTGGCGGACTGCCGCAGGCGGAGGTGCTGGAGCCGGTGCGGCAGGCGTTGATAGCCGGACAAATCGTGATTTTTTTCCCGGAAGGCACTCGTGGCGAACCCGAATGCCTGGGCAAACTCAAGGGCGGCATCGCCTGGCTGGCTGAACAATTACCCGAAGTGCCGATTTGTCCGGTGCGTCTGCGCGGACTGGGCAAGGTGCTGCCTAAAGGCGACTGGCTGCCAGTGCCGTTTTTCTGCGATGCCTGGGTGGGCGAACCGCTGCGCTGGCAAGGCGACCGGCAACAGTTCATGGCCGAGATAGTAGCCCGTCTGAGCGGCTTGAATCAGGATATGTCCTCTTGAACAGTAGCAGGACTTTCGGTTCAGGTTCAAAAACCGTTCGGGGTGAGCTTGTCGAACCCCGTCCTTTACCGATAAATGCCCTTCGACCGCTGAGCTTGCCGAAGCGTCAGGGCGAACGGATGGAGCGAAAGTCCTGAGTAGAATATTCCTGAATTGCGCTCGCTCAGAAACACCCTTGATAAAGATCAGCTAAATCCAGCGTCCAGCCGACGGATCGGATATCCAGCGTTCCGCTGATGATATCTAGCGGTTGCCAGCCTTCAGCGCGGCGGTAGAGGGTGACGTGCTGCACCTCTTGGGCTATCAACAGGTATTCTTCCAGGCTCTCGATCTGCTGATAGGCCAGCCGCTTTTTGGTGCGGTCATGGGTGGCGGTGGAACTGGACAGCACTTCAATAACCAGCTTTGGTTCCTTGCATATCACCTCCTGATCGTCCTGTTCGGCGCAACTGACCACCACATCAGGATAGAACACGTTCAGGGCGGCTTGAACTTTAGCGTCTGACGCCAGAACCAGGCAGGGCGTACCGTCCAGGTGATTGCCCAAACCCCGAACCAGCCGGGCAATCAGTTTGACATGGCGGATCGTTCCGCCGGTCATGGCGACAATGCGCCCGTCCAGCCATTCGTGGCGGCTCTGCTGCTGATTCTCCCAGTCCAGGAACTCGGCTACGGTGGAGATGGCTTTCGGCGACTCGGCGGTTTCATTCATGGTTGCGGCCCTTGAGTTGCGGCATATTTAATGCTTTGAAACCTGTTTTCCAGTGAAAACAGGATTAACCATCATCAGAATAGCCCCTGGCGAGTAAGGCCGCGAATGCCAAGCCACCCGCCCTGTGCGCTACAACTCTCTCCTGGCATTCATCTGATGCTGGCTTCGCCATTCCACGAATGATTTGATCACCAGCGTTAGCAACGCTAATAGCGCCAGTAATGACGCGACGGCGAAGGCGGCGGCAAAGTTATATTCGTTGTAAAGAATCTCGACATGCAGCGGCATGGTGTTGGTGCGGCTGCGAATATGGCCGGACACCACCGAGACCGCGCCGAATTCGCCCATTGCCCGGGCATTGCACAGCACCACGCCATAAATCAGCCCCCATTTGATATTCGGCAAGGTGACATACCAGAAGGTTTTCCAGCCGGATGCGCCTAATACAATCGCCGCTTCTTCTTCTTCCCGACCTTGCGCCTGCATCAACGGAATTAATTCGCGGGCGACAAAAGGAAAGGTGACAAACACCGTCGCCAGCACTAATCCCGGAACGGCAAAAATAATCTGCACGCCGTTATCGATTAACCAAGGGCCAAACCAGCCCTGTGCGCCAAAAATCAGCACATAAATCAATCCGGCCACGACGGGCGAGACCGAGAAGGGCAAATCAATCAGCGTGGTTAATAAATGCTTGCCGCGAAAATCAAACTTGGCAATTGTCCACGCCGCTGCAATGCCAAAGACCAGATTCAGCGGCACCGCAATCGCAGCGACGATCAGGGTCAGGAAAATCGCGGAGCGGGCGTCCGGATCAACCAGCGCGGTGAAATAAACCAGCCAGCCTTTGCGAAACGCTTCGATAAAAACGGTAATCAGCGGCAACAGCAGAAACAGGCCAAAGAAGGTCAGTGCCACCGTGAGCAATACCACTTTCACCCAGCGCGGTTCACGAGTAGCGGCGCTGGCTTCAAACCGCTTCGAGCGGGCGGTCCAGTGAGTGGAAATAATCGCGCTCATATCAGGCTCCGGCGTGACTGCGATTGGCCCAAGCCTGCAAGCCATTGATAATAAACAGCAGAATGAATGAGGTCACCAGCATCACCACCGCAATGGCGGTCGCGCCCACATAGTCGAACTGCTCCAGTTTGGTAATGATGATCAGCGGGGTAATCTCTGACACCATCGGCATGTTGCCTGCGATGAAGATCACCGATCCGTATTCACCCACCGCCCGGGCGAAGGCCATCGCAAAGCCGGTCAGCAGCGCCGGCATCACTACCGGCAACACCACCCGCAGAAAAGTTTGCCCGCGATCCGCGCCCAGGCTGGCCGCCGCTTCCTCCAGTTCAGTATCCAGATCTTCCAGCACCGGCTGCACCGTGCGCACCACGAACGGCAGGCCGACGAAAATCAGCGCCACCAGCACGCCCAGGCGGGTAAACGCCACCTTGATCCCCAGCGGCTCCAGCCATTGTCCCAGCCAGCCATTGCCGGCATAGAGCGCAGTGAGCGCGATCCCGGCCACCGCGGTCGGCAAGGCAAACGGCAAATCCACCAGCGCATCGACGATCCGCTTGCCGGGAAAGCTGTAGCGCACCAGCGCCCAGGCGAAAATCAGCCCGAACACCGCATTGATCAGCGCCGCGAGCAGGGCCGCGCCAAAGGTTAATTGATACGACGCCACCACGCGCGGCGCACTGATGATCGCCCAGAACTGATCCAGATTCAGCGTTGACGCTTTCAGAAACACCGCACTGAGCGGAATCAGCACAATCAGCGACAAATAGACCAGGGTATAGCCCAGCGCCAGTGGAAACCCCGGCAACACGCGCCTGCCCATCAGCGATTCACCATGATTTGATCAAACACGCCACCCTCGTTGAAGTGAATCCGTTGCGCCTGCTCCAGGCTGCCAAACACCTCGTCTACGGTGAACAGGCGAATCGGCTTGAACTGCCCGGCGTATTTTTGAAACACCACATCCAGCCGGGGCCGGAAAAAAATGTTGGGCGATAATGTCCTGGCCCGCCGGGGAATAGAGGAACTCGACATAGCCTTGCGCCTGCTTGCGGCTGCCTTGCGCTCCACCACTTTGTCGACCATGGCAACCGGCGCTTCGGCCTCGATGCTGATGGACGGGTAAACCACCTCAAATTTCTCGCCGCCCAATTCGCGCTGAATCAGGAAACTCTCGTTTTCAAAGGTCGCCAGCGCGTCGCCAATGCCGCGCTGAGTAAATGTGGTGGTCGCGCCGCGCCCGCCGCCATCCAGCACCGGCACGTTGCGGAACAACCGGGCGACGAAATCCCGCGCTGCCGCATCATCCCCGCCTTTCTTGACGGCATAACCCCAGGCCGCCAGATAGGTGTAACGGCCGTTGCCGGAGGTTTTGGGATTAGGGACGATCACGGCGATGCCGGGTTTGGCCAGATCATCCCAGTCGCGGATGTTTTTAGGGTTGCCTTTACGGACGAGGAAAATGGTGGTGGAGGTGTAGGGCGCGCTGTCATGCGGCAAGCGTTTGCGCCAATCAGCAGGCAGTAAGCCTTTTCGCGCCAGCAAATCAATATCGGTGGCTTGATTCATGGTCACCACATCGGCTTCCAGGCCGTTGGCGACCGAAAGCGCCTGCTTGCTGGAGCCGCCATGCGATTGATCGACCGCGATGCGCTCGCCAGTGGTCTTTGTCCAATGAGCCACAAAAGCGGGATTAATGTCCTTGTACAACTCCCGCGTCACGTCATAGGAAACATTCAGCAGAGTAACTTCAGCTTGGGCGGCTCCAAACAATAAAGCGGCGAAACCCGCCAGCAGAACGCAAAGGACACGGGGCAGGAATTTCATGGTCAGACTCCGAAATAATTTTCATCAAAAGCTTAATTTCTATTGAGCAATGGGTTGGGAACCGTTATTGGAGAGTTCCACAAAAGGCTCGGACAAAGCAAACCGCTATCCAGAACTGGCGCGGATGATGCGGAAAATCACCGCTGCGTCACCCAAGCTACTTCTCCACAAACGCCCGCTCGATCACATAATCGCCCGGCTCGCCAGTGTGCGGCGAAATGGCAAAGCCCCGCGCATCGAGCAGCGCCCGCAAATCCTTGAGCATGGCGGGGCTACCGCAGATCATCGCCCGGTCGCGGGCCGGATCCAACGGCGGCAAACCGATGTCGGCGAATAGTGCGCCGCTGTTGATCTGATGGGTCAGGCGACCTGATGCCGGAACGGCTCGCGGGTCACCGTCGGGTAATAGATCAATTGATTGCGAACCATCTCGCCCAAAAACTCATGTTGTGGCAATTCCTGAGTAATAAAGTCAGCGTAAGCCAGTTCGCTGACCCGGCGTACGCCATGCACCAGCACGATCTTCTCAAACCGCTCGTAGGTTTCCGGGTCCTGAATAATGCTCAGAAACGGCGCCAGCCCAGTGCCCGTACTCAGCAAATACAGGTATTGACCCGGCTTCAAATCGGCCAGAACCAAAGTACCCACCGGCTTGCGGCTAACCAGCACCAGATCATCGGTTTTGAGGTGTTGCAGGCGTGAAGTCAGCGGCCATCCGGCACCTTGATGCTGAGAAATTCCAGGTAATCTTCATGATTGGCGCTGGCGATGCTGTAGGCTCGCACCAGTGGCCGTCCCTCCACCTCAAGCCCGATCATTACAAAATGACCGTTGTGAAACCGCAAGCCGGGGCTGCGAGTGGTTCTGAAGCTGAACAGTGTATCGTTCCAGTGACGAACATCCAGCACCCGTTCAGTATGATAAGTTGACATTCATCGGCTCCTCAGAGAGCTATGATTAACATATTGGGCTTCACTGTACGCCATGCCTAGTTAAATAATAAAGAATCTAAAAGTTTATTTTTATTCATTTTTGTTATAACAGCTTCAGGAGACCAAGATCATGGCTGACTTATTGACCCGCACCATCGCGCCGGGCGAAGTGATTTTCCGTACTGGCGACCCGGCTGATTGTGCGTATGTGGTGGCTGCTGGTCAGATTGAGATCCACACCGGCAGCGGGGCTGATGCGCGCTGTATTGCGGTGATCGGCGCGGGGCAGTTGCTCGGCGAAATGGCGATGCTCGACAACGCGCCCCGTTCTGCGACCGCGATTGCCCGGGGCGAAGGGCTGTTGACGGTGATTGCCCGCAGTCAACTGGTGGCTCGGCTGAATGCGGCGGACCCGGTGTTGTATCTCCTGCTCACGGTGTTGCTGAACCGGCTGCGCGGACAACTGCGAATCGATCCAGAAGACAGTGTTAGCGCCACCGTAGCCCCAGCAGCGGTGATCGAACGGATCCGGCTGGAAAATGAACTGAAAGCGGGTCTTGCGGCGGGGGAAATGCGATTGTTTCTACAACCGATTGCGGATATGAGCAGTCGGCGGATCGCGGGCTTCGAGTCACTGGTGCGGTGGGAGCATCCCGGGCGCGGCATGGTTCGACCTGATCTGTTTATCAAGGTCGCCGAAGAGTCGGGGCTTATTGTCGCGCTGGGCGAGTGGATCTTGCGGGAAGCCTGCCGGGCGGCAGTGCAGCTTGAACATGAAGTGAATCACGCGCAAGTTCAGGGTTGCAGCGCATTTGTCAGCGTCAATGTGTCGGCTGGTCAGTTTCATGACCCCGGTTTTATTCCCGCGCTGGCCGCCATTTTGCGCGAAACCGGAATAGACCCTTATCGCTTGAAGCTGGAAATTACCGAGAGTGTTTTCACCGACGCCAACGCTGCTAAAACCTGGATTGACACCTGTAAAAAGCTCGGCGTCCGCATTGCGCTGGATGATTTTGGCACGGGTTATTCATCACTCAGCTATCTGCATGAATTCAACATTGACGCGCTGAAAGTTGACCAGAGTTTTGTGCGACGGATGTTGCATGATCATCGCAGTGAACACATTGTCAAGGCGATTTATTCAGTTGGGCAAAGGGCTGGATATGGAGATCATTACAGAAGGAATCGAAACTGAGGAGCAGTTTACCCGGCTGGCGCAAATGGGTTGTGATTATGCCCAAGGCTATTTGATTGCCAGACCCGCGCCCGTAGACAGTTTTTTTGAACCGAACTGACTATTCCGCTCCTCTCGCGCTGCGCGAGAGGAGTTTGGGCGATTCCTCTTTATATTTCCAATCGATCCATCTGCTCATAGGCGTTTTTAAGCCACGACTTGACCCGCTGTCTTTCGAGCAGGCCCAAACCCTCGGCATCCTGTTCGCTTTTCTGCCTGGCCGCCCAGAAACTGGTGTTGCCAGCGTCAATTTTCATCACTACATTTTCATGCAGCTTCCTGATTGAAATGATCCTGGCATTGAGTTCCAACGCCTGTTTTTTCTGTGCTGACCGCTCAAAAAGATCAAAGCGATCACCATGCAGTTGATTGAGAACCAGCACATAGCTAACTCGCGATCCGAACCGTTCCAGCAGCTTTGCAAGGAGATCCACAGAATCCTTGCCGCAATCCATCACCTGCCAATAGCAGAGCGTAATTCCTGAATCTTCGGCGATGTCCAGCACCCCCGATTCATCCAGCCATTTGACCAGTGGTTCATAGGTCTGAGCGGCCAGATCAACCAGAATGCGAGTTTCAGGATTAGCCAGAGCCGTTTCCATAATGGAATCCAGGCTTTCGTAATGATCAACCGAAACCGGCGCCGCATAGTCTGAATAAAACCGCGCCAAAGAACTGTGTGAGCGGTCAGTATCAAAACCCTGAAATGGAATTTCCTTATCAATCAGATATTGGGCGATGACTCGCGCTATCATGGATTTGCCGACTCCACCCTTTTCGCCACCGACCAGATGAATATTAGCCATTCACAACTCCGTTGAGCCTAAGTTAGGAAGTATCACTATTAATCTTCAATAGATTATTAGGACTATAAAAACTTTATGATTTGCCGCGTAAATTATAAGCATTCCGAATAATAATACAATCAATTTTACAGCATGGCTTTTTGAAAATTAAAAAGCTCTTAGTAAATTATTAGCAATAAACTAAAGATTAGGTCATCAATTTATTATTTCTGGTTACCAAAATTATTTCTGAAGCAGTGAAATAAATTGAATGCGGCGAGGACAAGATTAAGCCGCATGACACCAATGAAAACTAGCGCCATGCGGCTCAAAAATGGATTATCGGTTGTACCAGCCGCCGCCGCCGCGACGCGCCTCGACGTGATGCGACCGACGCATCTCGCGCTGTGGGCGCGCTCGACGCGATCGAGGTCCGGCAACGGTTGTGAATG
>JAAUTD010000119.1 GCA_012031845.1 Synechococcaceae cyanobacterium SM1_2_3 | reverse complement strand
GACGCGGGCCGCTTCGACTGCTTTTTCCAACAGATTGCCAGAACCGGCCTGAGCGGCTTCGGTAATCGCATTCAACGCCGCCTGCACCTTGACCTCGTCGCGGTCGGCGCGCAGCTTCTGCAAGCGTTGCACCTGCGATTCACGCACGGCGGTGTTATCAATGCTGAGAATGTCCAGCTTGTCTTCCTTGGCCATCCGGTACTTGTTGACGCCGACGATGGTTTCCTTGCCGGAATCAATGTGCGCCTGACGACGGGCCGAGGCTTCCTCAATCCGCATCTTGGGCAGGCCGGTTTCAATGGCTTTCGCCATGCCGCCCAGACTTTCCACTTCCTGAATATGGCCCCAGGCCCGCTTGATCAGCTCATTGGTCAGCGCTTCGACGTAATACGAACCGCCCCACGGGTCCAAAACCTTGCAGATCGCGGTTTCGTCTTGCAGATAAAGCTGGGTGTTGCGGGCGATGCGGGCCGAAAAGTCGGTCGGCAACGCAATGGCTTCGTCCAGCGCGTTGGTGTGCAACGACTGGGTATGGCCCAACGCCGCCGCCAGCGCCTCGATGCAGGTGCGGGCGACATTGTTGAACGGATCCTGCTCGGTCAGGCTCCAGCCCGAAGTCTGGCTGTGCGTGCGCAACGCCATTGACTTCTCATTCTTCGGGTTGAACTGCTTGATGATCTTGGCCCATAGCAGCCGTCCGGCCCGCATCTTGGCGACTTCCATGAAGTAGTTCATCCCAATTGCCCAGAAAAACGACAGCCGGGGCGCAAAGGTGTCAATGTCCATCCCGGCTTTAATGCCGGTGCGGATATATTCCAGACCATCGGCCAGGGTATAGCCGAGTTCCAGATCCGCAGTCGCGCCGGCTTCCTGCATGTGATAACCGGAGATGGAAATGCTGTTGAACTTCGGCATTTCCTTCGAGGTGTAGGAGAAGATGTCGCCAATAATCCGAATGGACGGATCGGGCGGATAAATATAGGTATTGCGCACCATGTACTCTTTCAGAATGTCATTCTGAATGGTGCCGGTGAGCTTGTCGTGCGGAACTCCTTGTTCTTCGGCGGAAACGATGTAGAAGGCCAATACCGGCAATACCGCGCCATTCATGGTCATGGATACCGACATTTGATCCAGCGGAATGCGGTCAAACAAAATCCGCATATCCAGGATCGAGTCAATCGCCACGCCCGCTTTGCCGACATCGCCCACCACGCGGGGATGATCGGAGTCATAACCACGATGGGTCGCCAAATCAAAGGCAATGGATAAACCTTTCTGCCCGGCGGCCAGATTGCGGCGATAAAACGCATTACTCTCTTCCGCCGTAGAAAAACCGGCGTATTGCCGCACCGTCCACGGCTGAGTCACATACATCGCGGGATAAGGGCCGCGCAGAAACGGCGCGACGCCCGCGACATAACCCAAATGCTGCAAGTCCTTGGTGTCTTCCGGGGTGTACAACGGCTTAACGTCAATCTGCTCCATCGTCGCGGAGACCAGTTGATCCAGCGTCTTGCCGGTGGCTTTCTCTACTGCCGCCTGCCATTCGGCAAAGCTTGGCTTCGGGAATTCCACGCCATAGTCCATCGTGGTGAAATCGGGTGAGGTACTCATCAGGCGACTCCCATCTTCTTCTGCAAGGTTGACAATAGACTCTGGCAATTGGCGGCAAGATGAATGAAGTCATCCACGCCCGCTGCTTTAAAGGCTTCCACATGATCAGCGGGATAACCGGCCAGCAGCACAATCAGACCGGGATTGGCCTGCTTGAGTTTTTGCGCCAGCGGCGGAACCAGTTCGGGATACGTCGGATCGGTGGAGCAAATCACTACTGCGGGCGCGCCGGACGCCAGCGCCGCATCGGCGGCTTCATCCGCCGTCTCGAAACCGGCAGGGTAGATGGTCTCAATCCCGCCGACTGCCAGAAACGCGGTTGAGAAATCGGCGCGGGCCTTATGCTGGGTCAGCGGCCCCATCGTGGCGAGAAACACTTGCGGACGCTGGCCGGTGCGAGCAACGAAAGCTTCAGCGGCTTCGCGCAGCGTTTCAAACGCCTGAGCGCCGCGATAGGCGCAAATGGGCGTAATGGTTACTCCGGCTTTGGCGTCGGCGCGAGCGGCCTGGGCAATCTCGCCCAGCGTCGCGCCCGCCAGCGCCGCCTGAATCGCAGCCTCAACCTTATTGCCGCCTTGCGCCAGCGTATCCATCGCCGCCTGTTTCTGACCAGCGTTGGCGCTGGCCCGATACTGACTCAACGCGGCGGCCCGTTCGGCCTGCCGTGCGGCAAAATCCACCGCCTCCGGTTCCAGCCGGGTTTCCTTCAGGTTCGGATACATGTTGCTGCCGACGAAAATATCCTTGCGCTTGGCGATGTTCGCGGCGCGCTTGGCGGCGGTGTCGGCGACCTGCTTTTGCGGGACGCCGGTTTCCAGCGCTTTGACCATGCCGCCCTGCTTTTCAATATCCTGGAACAGCGCCCACGCCTTGCGCCCAACCGAATCAGTGAGGTTTTCGACGTACCAGGAACCGCCAGCCGGATCAACGGTGCGGGTGATGTGGCTTTCTTCGCGCAACACGGTGTGGGTATTGCGGGCGATGCGGCGGGAGAACTCGTCAGGGGTGCGCAGCAACTCGTCAAACGGCGAGATGTGCAGGCTGTCGCAGCCGCCGACCGCGCTGGAAAACGCCTCAGTGGTGGCGCGTAGCAAATTGACGTGTGGATCGTAGACGGTCTGGTTCCAGGACGAAGTGCGGGCGTGCAGGCTCATCTTCTGCGACTCGTCGCTGCCGCCAAAGGCTTTGACGATCTTGGCCCACAACAGCCGCGCTGCCCGCAACCGGGCGATTTCCATGAAGAAATGGGTGCCGACCGACAGCGAAAACCGGATGCGTGGCGCGATGTCGTCAATGCTCAAGCCACGGTTCTGCATGGCGCGGATGTATTCAACCGCCGTCGCCAGGGCAAAGGCCAGTTCCTGGGTCGTGCTGGCGCCGCCGTTGTGATACGGGTGGCCTTGCACAGTAATGGTCTGCAACTGCGGCGCGTTGGCGGCGGACCAGGCAGTGAGTTGCGCCATCACGTTGTAAATGCCGTCCAGATCGCGGGACAAATGGCCGTCGCGAGCCAGTTGGCTGAGCGGATCCATGCCGACCGCGCCGCGCACCTTGGCGAGCGACTTGCCCTGCTGATTGACCAGCGCCGCCAGTAACGCGGTGAAGGTCAGGGCGCTGGCGCTGGCCTGGATGTAAATCGGGGTGGTTTCCAGATCAACGCCATCCAGCGCCTGCGCCAGATCGGCCACGCTGGAAATGGACAGGCCACCCTTGCCGACTTGCGCCGCTTCGGCCTGATCGGCGTCTACGCCGGACAAGGTGGGATGATCCAGCACCAGGTTGATCGCATTCTGGCCCCGGCTCATATCAGCGCGCAGGGCTTCATTGAACGCTGCCGGTGTGGCGCAAGGCAATTCCTGGGCGACATCCCAGCTTTGGGTGACGTAACCCAACGGACTGGTTCCACGCAGATAAGGCGCGAAACCGGGCAGGCTGTCGAGATGCGGCAGTCCCGCCACATCTTCACGCCGGTACATCGGCTGAAGGTCAATATCTTCATACGTCTTGGTAATCAGACGTTTTTCAAACGGCGCGCCCTTGAGAAACTTGTCGACGACCTTGCGCCATTCCTCGTAAGGGGTCGGTGGAAATTCGCTGAACGTCGGGGTGGCCGCGTCCGCTAGTTGCTGGTCTGACATGCGTATCCTCCAAGTGGAACCAAGATCGATGAGCGAGCAATGCCAAAAAGTATAACTGAAGAATGGTTCAAATCACGGTCAGGGATCGGGCTGACTGCGAACTGACCATAGTGAGGCTAAGGTTGCAATCGTGAAGTGGAATGACATACTAAAAAGGTCTGTTACTTTTTCCAACCCCGCAACCCCCTACTCATGAGGAGATTCCTGTGTCTGATCGGCCTTTTAAAGTACTCGGAATTCAGCAGATCGCTATCGGCGGACTGGACAAAACCAAGCTGAGCAAGCTGTGGATTGACACGCTGGGCTTGACCCTGACTGGCAACTTCCGCAGCGAGCGCGAGAACGTGGACGAGGATATTGCCGCCATCGGTTCCGGCCCGTTCAAGGTCGAAGTGGACCTGATGCAGCCGATTGATCCGACCAAAGCGCCCAAGGTTCACGAGCCGCAACTGAATCATATTGGCTTGTGGATCAGCGATTTGGCGGCGGCGGTAGAATGGCTGACGGCCCAGGGAATGCGCTTTACCCCCGGCGGCATCCGCAAGGGCGCAGCCGGTTACGACGTGTGCTTCCTGCATCCCAAGGGCAACGAAGCGACGCCGCTGTGCGGTGAAGGCGTGTTGATCGAGCTGATTCAGGCCCCGCCGGAAGTGATCGAGGCGTTCGCCAAGGTTGCGTAATGAACAGCTAGGCGGTAAATCCCCCGCCGCAAACGCGGCGCCTCCCTTTTTCAAAGGGGGGCGAGGGGGGATTTCCCGCAGTCGGGGTGCAGCGCGTCTGCTGGTCCCGGTCGGCCAAACAGATAACCCTGGAACGCATGACAATTCTGTAGCACCAGAAAATCACGCTGCGCCTCAGTTTCCACGCCTTCGGCAATCACTGCCAAACCCAGGCTGCGAGCCAGCGCCACAATGGTTTTTGCAATCGCCGCATCATTCGGATCGGTCAGGATGTCGCGGACAAAGGATTGATCGATTTTCAACTGATCCAGCGGCAGCCGTTTGAGATAGGCCAGCGATGAATAACCGGTGCCGAAATCATCCAGCGAAAATCCCACGCCCCGATCCTTCAGCGCCGTCATTTTGGCGATGGCGTCGGCCACGTCGTCCAGCAGCAGGCTTTCAGTCAGTTCCAGCTTGAGTTTGCCGGGATCGGCGCCAGTGCGATCCAACACTGCTAACACTTGTTCGACAAAGTTTGGATGGCGAAACTGACGGGCGCTGACATTGACCGCCAAAGTCAGATGCGCCATGTTCGCCAGCCCGGCCCATTGCACCAACTGATGACAGGCGGTTTCCAACACCCAGTGGCCCAAGGGCAGGATCAGCCCGGTATCCTCGGCCAGCGGAATGAAATCAGCGGGCGAAACCATGCCGCGCTGCGGATGTCGCCAGCGGATCAGCGCCTCGGCCCCGGTCAGGCGATTGGCCGCGTCAACCTGCGGCTGGTAATGGAGCAGAAAATGGCTTTGTTGCAAGCCTTCGCGCAAATCGGCTTCCAGCGAGGTACGGGCAGTTACAGTCGCCTGCATCTCAGGATTGAAGAAGCACAAGGCGTTGCGGCCCGTTGCTTTGGCCTGGTACATCGCCAAATCAGCCCGCTTGAGCAACTCGTCCACCGAATGATGCTGATCGCTGAACAGGGCAACGCCAATGCTGGGGGTGCTGTGATGCTGATGACCCGCCAGCCAGTAGGGCTGGTTGAGGACGGCAAGAATTTTTTCGCCGACGGTCTCGGCCTGGGCAGCCGCTTCGTGGATCTGTTCGCTCAAGTCTTCCAGCATCACCACAAACTCGTCGCCGCCCAGACGGGCCACTGTGTCACTCTCCCGCACAGAGGCGGTCAGCCGCAGGGCGACCTGCTTTAACAACAGATCGCCGATGTCATGGCCGAGCGTGTCATTGAGGATCTTGAAATTATCCAGGTCAATGAACAGCAATGCGCCCTGACGCTGGTTACGAGCGCTGGCGGCCAAGGCTTGATGCAGCCGATCCCGTAGCAACCGCCGATTGGGCAGCAGCGTGAGCGAGTCATAAAAAGCCAGATGGCGAATCTCGTCCTCGGTCGCTTTGCGCTGGGTAATGTCGGTATGGGTGCCGACATAGTGTGTGGTCTGACCGTTATTGTCTTTCACTGCGGTGATAGTGACCCATTCGGGATATACCTCGCCGTTGCAACGACGATTCCAGATTTCGCCCTGCCAGGTTCCGGTGCGATGGATGGCTTCCCACATCGCGGCGTAAAAAGCAGCGTCATGGCGACCTGAATTGAGCAAGCGCGGAGTTTGGCCCACGGCCTCCTCGGCAGAGTAGCCTGTGGTTTCGGTGAAAGCCCGGTTGACCCGCAAGATGACCCCTTGGGCATCGGTGACGATCATGCCTTCCTGGGCTTCAAAGGCGATGGCGGCGATCCGCTGATCGATTTCGGCCTGCTTGCGTTGGGTGATGTTCTCGTGAGTAACGACCACTCCCGGACGCGAACCGCGCAGCGGAGTGACGTGCATGTTGAACCAGCGTTGCTCGTCCGGGGAGTGGCAGGGATATTCCAGATTGAACTCGTCCAGCGCACCGCGCAACACCGCCCGGATTCCGTCACTCGCCGGGATGGCTTCAGCGCTATTTGGCGTATTGGCGGTCGGCTTACACACGCCCAGATAGTTCAGGCCGACCGAGCTGCTGCTGATCGGCGTTGCGCCGTTCTCATCGGCAAATCGTTGCCAGGCCCGATTAACCGCGATGATCACGCCTTGCGCGTCTAGCACCGCAATATGTTCGGCGAGCGAATCCAATACGCTGGCGTTCAGGGCCTGGCTTTCCCGCAACGCTTCTTCGGCCTGTTTGCGCTCGGTAATATCCTGCAACACGCCAATAATTTTGCCCTGTTCCTGATCCACGTTACCGACGGCGTGAATCCAGCGCCGATGACCTTTGGCGGTAATAGCCTCCAGTTCCAGATCAAATGGCTCGCCGTGGACAATAGCGCATTCTAATGCCCTTTCAATGATTGATCTGGACGCAGGAACATAAAAATCAAGGCATTGGCTGACAGTGGGCGGGGAGTTCAGATATTCCAGTTCATGAATGCGATAAACCTCTTCAGTCCAAATCTGCTCCTGAGTATGAATATCAAATTCCCAACCGCCGACATGGGCAATCCGTCCGGTCTCATTCAGCAAGGTTTGGCTTTTCTGCAAGGCGTCGTCCATCTGTTTTCGCGTTGTGATGTCACGGGCAACGCCGAGTACGCCAATCAGATTCCCCTCGGTGTCGCACATGGGCGTCTTAATCGTCTCAAACCAACCGCAATAGCCATTATCAGCAAAAGTCAATTTTTCCTCATTGGATTGGGATTGCCCCGCAGCTATCGCCTTCTGGTCATATTCCCGGAAAGAGTCGGCCAGTGGCCGGGCCACAAAGTCATAATCAGTTTTACCGACGATTTCGGCTTGCTTTGCGCCGAAAAATCGTTCAAACGGCGGGTTGCAGTTCAGATAGACGCCATTGGGATCTTTCAGCCAAACCAGATCGGGAATGGCGGCGAACGTCGTTTCCAGTTGGTGTCGGGCGGCGATAATTTCCTGAGTGCGTTGGGCGACCAGTGTTTCCAGTCCTTGCTGGTGCGTCTGCAACTCGGCCAGCAGTTTCGCCAGATAGGCCGCTAGCAGGCTAAACAGCAGCCCCAGCGCAACTTTGAGAGCCAGTCCCTGCGGATCGCCCCAGCCCTGGGCGGGACTGACGCTGAGCGTCCATGTGGCGTTCGGCGCCTCCAGCGTACGCTCCACTGGCGAGATCGGCGACGCCGATCCAGAAGCGGTGATGATTTGTTGTTGTCCGCTGTTCGGCTCAATCCGCCAGAGCTGGTAGGCAAAACCGCGTGTGGTTAATTCCGCCAGGCGGGCGGAATCGAGCGCGTCGGGAAAGCGCAACACCACCATTGCAAATCCCCAGAAAACCGCTTCGCCCTGCTTTTGATCCAGAAACACCGGCAAGCGTCCCACTGCGCCCAGCCCGCCCTGAACCAGATTCAGCGGCCCGGCCAGCGTCAGTCGGCCTGAATTGCGAGTCAGGGCGGCTTCGCTCTTTTGCAGCGGGTCTTGCAGCAAATTCAGGCCAATCGCCTTCTCGTTCTCCGCCAGCGGCGCCACATGGCGAATGATCCCGTCAGGGGCCAGCTCCAGCGCCGAAGCGCCCGGATAGAACGGCAGCATCTCTTTCGCCACGGCGTCAAAATTGGAAACAACGCCATTGCCTTGGCGCACCAGCGCAGCCAGGGCGTAAGTGGCCGACAGAGCGCGTTCAAGATGCCTCTGAATCGCCTGGGCATGGTCGCCCGCCAGATCGGAAATCCGCGCCCGCTCGATCTGGATGCGATTTTGTTCCGAACGCCAAATTACCGCAGACGCAGTGGCCGCCGCGATCAGAAAGATCATCATCGCGACTGCAAATGAATGAGTCGAGCGGCCAATCGGGGAGCGGGGCATGGCTTCAACCTGTGTTCACTAAAGGCGCAATTTAACCCAGTTGGCTGATATCCAGATGAGTTTCAATCGCGTCGGCAAGCCGGTTAATTCCGTCTTCGCGCAATTGCCGGTAATCCGGGGTTTCCCGCACATTCAAACCGGCCCAGTTCAATAAGGCGTCGCGAGCCGGCGCCGCGTCAAACAGCCCATGCAGATAAGCGCCGAGAATCTGACCGTCGGCGGACATCGCTCCGTCAGGACGGCCGTCGTTGATCTGGATCGCGGGATTTGCCAACGCCGGACCGCGACTGACGCCGACGTGAATTTCATAGCCGACGACATAAGCATCGGCCAGCGTCAGTCGGCCTTCAACCCGGCGCAACTGTTTTCCGCTTCCAGGGTAGTCTCAAAATCCAGCAATCCCAGTCCCGGACTGCTGCCCGGCCCGCCTTCCAGCCCATCGGGATCGTGAACCTGGCGCCCCAGCATCTGAAAACCGCCGCAAATGCCGATCAGCTTGCGCCATAGCGCAGATGCCGGTAAATAGCCGCATCCCAGCCCTGTTCGCGCAACCGCTGCAAATCGCCGCGAGTGCTTTTACTGCCGGGCAGGATAATGAGAATCGGCGGGCGGCATCGTTTCGCCAGTTCGCACCCAGCGCAAATCCACCTGTGGATGCAGCCGCAGCGGATCCAGGTCGGTATGATTGCTGATCCGCGCCAGGACCGGCACGGCGACCCGCAGTGGAGCAGCGTCAGTAGCGACGCTGGATTCACGCGGCAGCGCATCCTCCGCTTCCAGATGCAGCCCGTGCAGATAAGGCAGCACGCCCAGAGTGGGCTTGCCCGTCTCGCGGTTCAGCCAGTCCAGTCCCGGCGTCAACAGGCTTACGTCGCCGCGAAAGCGATTAATGATGAATCCGGTGATTCGGGCCTGTTCGCTGGGCGACAGCAGCGCCAACGTGCCATAGAGGTGGGCGAATACCCCGCCGCGATCAATGTCGCTCACCAGCCACACCGGACAATCCACCGCTTCGGCGAAACCCATGTTGGCGATGTCGTTGTCGCGCAGATTAATTTCCGCCGGACTGCCCGCGCCTTCCACCAGCACCAGGTCATAGGCGGTGCGCAATCGTTGATAGGATTCCAGCACCGCCTGCATCGCAATGGGTTTATAAGCGTGATAACTGCGGGCGTCCATGTTCGCCACGGCGCGGCCATGAATGATGACTTGGGCGCCGATGTCGGTATTCGGTTTGAGCAGCACTGGATTCATATCAGTGTGCGGCTCCAGAAAGGCGGCTTGCGCCTGCACCGCCTGGGCGCGGCCAATTTCGCCGCCGTCCACGGTGACTGCGCTGTTCAGGGCCATATTCTGCGGTTTGAACGGCGCGACGCGCACCCCGCGCCGCGCCAGCAACCGGCACAGACCCGCGACCATGACGCTTTTGCCAGCGTCGGAAGTCGTGCCTTGAATCATCAGGGTTTTAGTATTCATGACAGGATTTTGACTGAAACTGTAGGTTTTTGGCTACACTAACCCCTGAGTCATTTTTGGAAAACGCGATGCGATTGAATTCTGATCCTGAGTTCTGGCAGCGCCCGCAAGGCGCAACCGGCGTCCCATGCTGACGGCGTTGCTGTGTATTATCGCGGTGCTGCTCGACCGTCGCTTGGGCGAACCACGGCGCGGGCATCCACTGGTGGGCTTTGGCTGGCTGGCGCAGCGAGTCGAGGCGCTGGCCTATGGGCCGGCCTGATCTGGACGCCAAAGCGCGGCGCGAACGCGGGACTGGCGCGGTGATCATTCTGCCTGACCCCGTTTACCGTCGCCGTTGGGCTGCTGGCGAAAAATTCCGCTGATCGGGCTGGGTGTGGCGCTGGCGCTGCTCTATCTGGACGATTGGCGCTTGCAGTCTGGCGCAACACGCCGAAGCGGTGGCAACGGCCTTGCAATCGGGCGATCTGCCCCTGGCGCGGCAGCGGGTCGGGCTGATCGTCAGTCGCGACACGACCGATCTCGACGAGGAAGGAATCAGCCGCGCCACGATTGAATCAGTGCTGGAAAACGGTTGCGATGCTATTTTCGGCGCACTGTTTTGGTTTGTGCTAGCGGGCGCACCCGGTGTGGTGCTGTATCGTCTGGCGAATACGCTGGATGCGATGTGGGGTTATCGCACGGCGCGTTATCTGCATTTCGGCTGGGCGGCGGCGCGGCTGGACGATGGCTTGAACTGGCTGCCGGCCCGGCTGACCGCCCTGAGTTATGCCGCAGTCGGCCGCAACCCGCTTTGAC
>JAAUTD010000118.1 GCA_012031845.1 Synechococcaceae cyanobacterium SM1_2_3 | reverse complement strand
TCCAGCGGCGGGGGAGACGGTTTTCACTGTAGCGAGGTTGGTTTTGCAGTCTGTAAACGAGTAACGGCGTTTATTCTATTTGCTCAATGAAGATTATGGAAATGTCATGCTATTAAATACTACTGAATCAGTCGCCGCTCTGTTGGGTGGTAATAGTACCTTGGATGAAATCGAAATTCTTGATAAGGAGTTATTGGACTACTTCAAGGACAAATTTTTAGTTGAACCAGCATTAAACCGCACATTAGTCAGTTTTCAAGCGAATAAAACCAGGCCAGTTTATCGTTGGTATAAATACAAGGAGGCGTTTTCCGCCAGTCTGGTTGAGTATTTGCTTGATCGTTATGGCATCACAGAAGGTTGCATACTCGACCCTTTTGCAGGTAGCGGAACAGCACTGTTTGCTGCTGGCACAGCAGGTCTTGATGCTGATGGTATTGAATTATTGCCGATAGGTCAGCAGATTATCGAGACTAAACAAGTGCTGGAGTCTGATTTCAATGATCGGGATTTTGCTGTATTAAAAAAATGGGCTTCAGAAAAATTCTGGAAAAATCCAGAATTACAATTTGTATTACCAGAATTAAGAATTACCAAAGGAGCTTATCCAGAAATTACCAAAAAATTGCTTGAAGCCTATTTAAGTCATATTGCGAAGGAAAATGCAAGGATTAGAACTGTTCTTCAATTTGCTTTGCTTTGTGTGTTAGAGGAGATTAGTTATACCCGTAAAGATGGACAATATCTTCGCTGGGATTACCGTTCTGAACGCAAGCAGGGCAAGAAACTTTTTGATAAAGGTGAGATTATTGCTTTCGAGAAAGCAGTTTGCGAAAAGTTGAACGATATAATCATGGATTTTTCTGCATATCCTCAAGGACAAGATGAGCTTTTTCCAATGTCGGCTAAGCAAGGAAAAATTAAACTTTATAGTGGTTCCTGTTTGGAATTACTACCCACCTTACCTAGTGATGCTTATGACGCAATTATCACTTCACCGCCTTACTGTAATCGCTATGATTATACACGCACTTATGCTTTGGAATTAGCGCTGCTTGGCGTTGATGAAAAAGGTTTATCCAGACTCCGCCAAGAGATGCTGAGTTGTACGGTAGAAAATAGATCAAAAGATTTAATAAAGATAAATCCAGCGTGGCGAAAAGCGTTAAGCATAGCGGATGAGCAGAATATTTTACAAATTATCCTGAATTATCTCGATAACCTGAAAATCAATGGTGAGTTAAACAACAATGGTATTCCAAGAATGGTAAAAGGGTATTTTTACGAAATGGCTTGTGTGATTTCGGAATGCGCTCGTGTTCTCAAACCTGGTGCATTGATGTTTATGGTCAATGATAATGTTCGCTACGCTGGCGTCAGTGTTCCTGTTGATATGATACTTTCGATTTTTGCCGAAAAACTAGGTTTTTTTGTTGAGAAAATTTTGGTATTACCAGGTGGAAAAGGTAATAGTAGCCAGCAAATGGGTGAACACGGGCGTGAGTCATTGAGAAAATGTGTTTATGTTTGGAGAAGGACTATTGCATGACACCTTATCTTGATCATTTACAGTCCAGTGATGATTTGATCACAAACTATGAAGCAACTCGTGCCGGTTTTGTTGCGCTTGCACTTGAAAAAATCGCAAGGCTACCCCGTATGTTTTTGAAGCGAGAGCATTACAAACTGTAGCTACTAAAGCGCAAAGCCCATCTGATCTTTTAAAGATTATTGGTATTGAAAATGGCTTATTAACGGCAGCGGGTTTGTCAGATAAAGCGCTATCACATTTGTCACCAAGAAATAAGGAAGAAGCAATACAAAGTCTCATCAATAATTTTCTTGAACCGGCAGGTGAAAAATTTGTTGAGGAACTAGTTTTCAGATTTTGCTGACTCGTGGGGATTCTCTCGGTGGTTCGATGCGTAATGTGGGTGGAGCTTTGGCGCAGAGAAAGTTGACGCGAATTATTATATCAACGCTGATGATTGCAGGCATTTCGTATCGCTGGCAGCATGTAAAGATTAAAAAATGGTTAGATATGAATGATGATGACTCTGATATTGAGTTATCGCTTCGTGGATTAAGTTGGAACAATGGAGATTGTTATCGTACCTTGATTTATAATTTGACTGTTCCATTAGTAAAAAATAATGTTGACATTTGCCTATTCAATCTTCCTCCTGAAGAAATAGAAAAAACAAAATATCAACAAACAGAATCCTATATCGCCTTGGGAGAATTAAAAGGTGGAATTGATCCAGCCGGCGCTGACGAGCATTGGAAAACAGCGCGGGCGGCGCTGGATCGAGTTCGTGATTCATTTTGTCGTGCAAATTGTTCGCCTCATATTTTCTTTATCGGGTCTGCCATAGAGAAGAAAATGGCAGGTGAAATTTGGAGCCAATTGCAAAACAATACATTAAGTAACGCTGCAAATCTGAATGAAGAAGAACAAATGGTTTCTATCTCCCGCTGGTTATGTGGGCTTTAACAGAATCCGCCAGGAAATTTGAAAATGTCCTTGCTTAGTCTGCATAACCTGACTAAAACTTTTGGCGGCCTGACTGCGGTCAACAACGTATCTTTCGAGGCGGAAGAGGGCGCAGTGGTCGGGGTGATCGGGCCGAACGGCGCGGGCAAAACCACGGTTTTTAATCTGATTACCGGCAACTATCAACCCAATCGTGGACAAATCCGCTTTGCTGGCCGTGAACTGATTGGATTGCCCACCCATCGCATTATTGCACTTGGCATTGCTCGCACCTTTCAGAACATTCGCCTGTTTCAGCCATTAAGCGCCCTGGAGAATGTGCTGGCCGGTTGTCATTACCGGATGCGCAGCGGGATTTTATCGGCCATCCTGCAATGGCCCGCGCAACAGCGCGAAGAAAAGGAGGCGATTACTCGTGCCTTATCCGAGCTGGAATTTGTCGGCATGAGTGAACAGGCTGTAATCACGGCCAGAAATCTGGCTTATGGTGATCAGCGCCGGTTGGAAATCGCTCGCGCTCTGGCGACTCAACCGCGATTATTGATTCTGGATGAACCGGCGGGCGGGATGAATGAGCAGGAAACCGAGGCGCTGATTAAATTAATCGGGCGAATAAAAGCGCGTGGAATTACCATTCTGCTGATTGAACATGATATGCGGCTGGTGATGCGCGCCTGTGAGAAATTGGTGGTGCTGGAGTATGGCAGTAAAATCGCCGACGGATCGCCGGATCAGGTGCGTTGCGACCCGAAGGTGATTGAAGCTTATCTGGGGGTAGACGATGATGAATAATGTCAATTCTTTGGAGAAACATGGACCATGACCGCTACCGCCCGAAAATTGGCTACTTACGAAGATTTATTTGATTTGCCTGAAAATATCATCGGCCAAATCATTCATGGTCAATTGGTTACCCAACCCCGGCCCGCGCCTAGACATGCTTTAGCCAGTTCATCGCTTGGCGATGAGTTAATGAGTCCTTTTCAAAAGGGACGCGGTGGCCCCGGCGGTTGGTGGATTCTGGATGAACCCGAACTGCATCTTGGCCCGCATATTCTGGTGCCGGATTTGGCAGGCTGGCGGCGGGAACGCTTGCCAGAATTGCCAACGACGGCTTATTTCACCCTGCCGCCGGATTGGATTTGCGAAATTTTATCACCCAGTACAGCGCGATTGGATCGCGCTGACAAGATGCCGATTTATGCCGCACAGGGCATACCGTTTCTCTGGCTGATTGATCCGGATACTCGGACTTTGGAAGTATTTTTATTACGCGACGGTCATTGGTTACTGGAACATGTTTATCAGCAGGATAACAAGGTGAGCGCCGTTCCATTTGACGCGATTACTTTCCCGCTGGCGGGCCTTTGGGCATAACAGAAATCTAAAACAGACGGCGCATATACAGAATAAGCAGAACCAACAGGGAAACGCCCAGCATGCCCGCCATCACCCACCAGAATGACATGGGGTCTTCCAATCCGGGCAGTCCTGCGACATTCATGCCGAAGATGCCGGCAATCAGACTGGGAGGTAGGAGCAAGGCAGTAAACAGCGAGACGATATACAGGTTATTATTGGTTTCTTCTGCAAGCCGGGCGGCCAGTTCTTCCTGTAATAATTTAGCCCGCTCCTGGGTTTCGGTTAAATCATCGATCATCTCGCGAAATTGTTCGGCAACATCCTGCAAATCAGCATGGTCGCTGGCGCTAAACCAATCGGGCAGTCGTCGGCACAAGCGTTGCAACATTCGGTTTTCGGGCGCGAAATGGTGATAGAGACGCACTGCCAGCCGTCGAATGCCGCCCAGTTGCATGTGTTGCCCGCGCATCCGCCCCGCCAATGCCTGATCTTCGATCTCATCCAGCATTCTGCTGACTTTTGTAGTTGTTTCACTAAGTTTGGCGATCTGTGACTCGAACAGATGGATCATCAGTTTGGCGGTGCTATCGAAGTAGCGACCTTGGTTGATTTGGGTGCGCAACTGATCGGCAGCGCTGGAGGGTTGCACACGGGTGCTGATCATGCAGCGCCGATCCAGATGAAAGCGCAGAGTTGAAATCTGGGCCGGATCGAAGTCGAGACCAAAGTCGTAGCGAATATCGCTAATCACGCCCACCAGGTGATCGCCAGTGCGTTCCAGCCGTTTGCGATCATCGTTTTCCAGCAGAAAGCGGCGTGAGGTTTCAGGCAATAATTCACAGCGCGTAATCCAGTCGCGGGCATGGCTGATGCGAGCGTTTAGATGCAACCAGACAAAGGTCGCCGGTTCGGCCAGAGCAGCGCCCACATCATCGCCAGATAAGGGCTGAATTTGCTGATCGGGCAGCATGGCAAAGCCGCAGATCAATCCATACAGATCAGTCCGATCTTTGGCTCCGCCTAAGGTTTCGGTCATTCGCGCCATGAAAAAATTTAATCCTGGTTGAGAGATGGAGTTTCGCCACCAGATTCAGGTTAATCAAGGACGGTTTCAGTTGCACTTTTGGAAAATAGCGGCTTGCTTACGGGAATGGCGGCGGTTTTTCGCCAGCCAGAGCGACCGGGATATTGCAGGCGATGATCTCTGCCAACTCATAAGAAAATGCGGCGGCTGGTTGAAAAAGCCAACTCATCAGGATGCTCCTCATGTTGCTTGAAGTTGAAAATCTGCGGGTCAGTTATGGCAATGTCAAGGCTTTGCACGGCATTAACCTTGGTGTCCGCCAAGGTGAAATTGTGACCCTGCTGGGCGCTAACGGCGCGGGCAAGACCACTACATTACATGCTATCAGCGGTCTGCTGCGCCCAACCAGTGGCGCAATCCGCTTTGAGTCGCGCCCTATTCATCAATTACCCGCCCATCGTCTGGTGGCAATGGGTATTGCCCAAGCCCCGGAAGGTCGCCGGGTATTTAGCACTCTCACGGTGCGGGAAAATCTCAATCTGGGCGCATTCACTCGCGATGACAAGGTTAAAGTCGCGAAAACCCGGCAATGGATTTATGAACTTTTTCCAGTGTTGCAACAGCGTTGTGAGCAATTAGCCGGCACACTCAGTGGCGGCGAGCAGCAAATGCTGGCCATTGGCCGGGCGCTCATGGCTAATCCGCGAATTTTATTGCTGGATGAGCCAAGTCTGGGATTAGCGCCGCTGTTGGTCAAGACTATTTTTCAAACCTTATGGGAAATTAATGAGGCGGGTGTGACCATTGTTCTGGTGGAACAGAATGCGCGGGCGGCGCTGAAGCTGGCGCATCGTGGTTATGTAATGGAAGTGGGTCGAATCGTGTTGGAAGATCGCGCTTCGGTATTACTGAATGATCCCGAAGTCCGCAACGCCTATCTCGGTGGCGGCGGATGATTGAGTCGAGCATTAGCACTCCATCAAATGCAGTTCATCGTCGCGCCGCTCTGATGCTACTGGCGACGGCGATTCTGTGGAGTCTGGGCGGGTTGCTGATTAAAACAGTAGACTGGAATCCGGTTGCGATTGCCGGGATGCGCAGTCTGATCGGTGGCGCAGTCATCGCGTTAATTTTCCGCAAGCAGTTAAAATTTACTGGATCATTTGATCAGATTGGGGCGGCGGTTGCCTATGCGGCTACCGTGATTCTATTCGTAGTTGCCAACAAATTGACGACTGCCGCGAATGCGATTGTATTGCAATACACTGCGCCAGTTTATGTTGCGCTATTCAGCCCGTGGTTTCTGGGTGAACGGGCGCAACGAAATGACTGGCTGAGTTTGTCAGCAATTTTAATCGGGATGCTCTTGTTCTTCGGCGATGCGCTGAGTCTCAGCGGGTATCTTGGAAATGGAGTCGCGCTGTTGAGTGGCTTCTGCTTTGCCTGGCTGACCCTGTTTTTGCGTCGTCATCGTGGAGAATCGGTTATTTCGGCGCTGGTGCTGGGTAATTTACTGGCTGGCTTAATCGGCCTGCCATTCATGTTTCACTCCATGCCCGACGCTGCAGGGTGGGGCGGATTGCTATTACTGGGCGTGGTGCAATTGGGCTTGCCTTATGTCATGTACGCATTAGCCCTGCGCCATGTTCGCGCTATGGAAGGCATTCTGATTCCAATGATGGAGCCGGTGCTAAATCCGCTGTGGGTCTTTCTATGGATGGGAGAAACACCGGGATCGATGGCATTATTCGGTGGGATGATTATTATGGGGGCGGTGCTATTTCGGGCGGCCCGGTGATCCTGTGCAGCAACAGTTTCAATGCAATATTACTGTTACCTATGGCAATCCTAAACGAGTTGTAGAACAGGCTGGGAGCTTGTTCTACGTCAATATCCTTGGTTGAATCAAAACAAGCGGCCTAATCAATCTCAGGACTCCTCATGCAAACGACATCGCTCACTGCTATTTCCCCTATTGATGGCCGCTATGCTGACAAGACTGCTGCGCTGCGGCCTATTTTCAGCGAATACGGTCTGATTCGCTATCGGGTACAGGTGGAAGTGCGCTGGCTGCAAGCTCTGGCGGCTCATTCCGGTATTTCCGAAGTACCGCCATTCAGTGAGGCTGCCACTCAATTTCTCAATAATCTGGTCAGAAATTTTAATCTGGCTGATGCTCAACGGATTAAAGAGATTGAACGTATTACTAATCATGATGTTAAAGCTGTTGAATACTGGCTTAAGGAAACCATTGTCGGCAAAGCTGAATTGGAATCAGTAAGCGAGTTTATTCATTTCGCCTGCACCTCTGAAGATATTAACAATTTGGCCTATGCACTGATGTTGCGCGAGGCGCGTGCTCAGGTGTTATTGCCACAACTGGATCATCTGATAAACGCCATAATTGGGCTTGCGCATCAATACGCCCATCAGCCCATGTTGGCGCGTACCCACGGTCAACCGGCTTCACCGACCACGCTAGGCAAGGAAATGGCGAATGTCGCTTATCGCTTGCAGCGGCAGAGAGAGCAATGCGCCGTGGTGCAGTTATTGGGGAAAATCAATGGCGCAGTCGGCAATTATAATGCCCATCTGGCGGCTTATCCGGAACTGGATTGGGAAGGTTTTGCCCGGCGTTTTGTCAGTGAGGATTTGGGGCTGGACTGGAATCCGTACACTACTCAAATAGAACCGCATGATTTTATGGCCGAATTTTTTCACGCCATCATGCGTGCTAACACGATAGTGCTGGATTTTTGCCGCGATGCTTGGGGCTATATTGCAATCGGTTATTTTCGCCAGAAAACTGTAGCCGGCGAGATTGGCTCGTCCACCATGCCTCATAAGGTTAATCCGATTGATTTTGAGAATGCCGAAGGCAATTTGGGGGTTGCTAATGCGCTTCTCGATCATTTGGCGGGCAAATTACCAATGTCGCGCTGGCAACGGGATTTAACCGACTCTACAGTATTGCGTAATCTGGGCGTTGGCTTGGCGCATTCGCTGGTCGCTTATCAATCCTGCCTGAAAGGCATTGCCAAACTCGAAGTCAATGCGGCGGCGCTGGATGCAGATTTGGACGCAAATTGGGAAGTTTTGGCGGAACCGATTCAAACCGTGATGCGGCGTTATGGCATTGAGCAGCCTTATGAGCAGTTGAAAGCATTGACTCGCGGTCAGCGGATCAATGCTGAAACATTACGCGCTTTCATTGCGGAACTGGCGATTCCTGAAGAAGCCAGGCAGCGATTATTGATTATGGCGCCTGCAACCTATATTGGGAATGCCGCGTTACAGGCCAGCAAGGTTTGAGGAGTTTTTATGAACACAACTTTTCCAAATCTATTGGGTGAATTAAGTCCGGCGCAATTTCTTGAGGAGTATTGGCAGAAAAAGCCGTTGCTGGTGCGTCAGGCCTGGCCGGAATTCTGCGATCCGCTAACCCCGGAGGAATTGGCGGGACTGGCTTGTGAGGAAGGCGTAGAAGCCCAACTGGTGCTGGAACAGGAGGATGCTGATTCTGAACAATCACGGCATGGGCCATTTACGGATGATGATTTTATCAATTTGCCAGACAGTCATTGGAGCTTGTGGGTGCGCGATATCGAGAAACATGCGCCCGATCTGCTGGAATGGCTGGAGCCGTTTCGATTTGTTCCTGACTGGCGCAGTGATGGGGTGATGGTCAATTACGCCATGCCGCCCAGCATCATTAAACCCTGTGTCAATGATGATGACGTATTTCTGTTGCAAGGCCAGGGACGGCGACGCTGGCAAATCGGAACTCAGTCATTAACAGAGGATGATTCAGCATCTGCTAATGAATTTATCGTGGATCAGGAATGGTTATTGGAGCCGGGTGATTTACTTTATCTGCCAACCGGAATCATTCACAGCGGGATGGTGATGGAAACCGGTTTTAGTTACTCGTTTCTGTTTCATGCGCCTGGCCATCGGGAATTGATCAGCAGCTTTATGGAATTTGTGCTGGAAGGCATTGATCCTGATGCGCGCTACTCCGATCCTGATCTCACTGCGCCGGATAATCCCGGCGAAATCAGCACGGCGGCTCTGGATCAGGTGCGGAAATTATTACACAGCGCTATTGCGCTGGACGATGAAACGCTTGCAATCTGGTTTGGTCGCACTGTGAGTCAACCCAGGCCGGGATTTCGGGCAGAACCGGAATCAGAACCCTATAGCGCCGATGAATTGCGCGATTATCTGCGGATGGGTGGGCCATTGCGGCCATTGGAGCGTAATCCGGGTTCGCGGTTTCATTATATCGCCGGACTTGATGGCGAGATGTTGTTATTTGTAGATGGACAGGAATTCGCTTTAGGGCCAAAAGTGGCGTTTATGGCGCCGTTGCTCTGTCGGCATCGAGTGTTGACGCCGACTTTATTGCGCGAGGCGTTGAAACAGGCCGACGCCCGGCAATTGCTGCTGGATTTGCTGAATGAAGGGTATCTGGTGATTTATGAGGACGCTGAAGACGGCAGTGATTGAGAAGAAATCAGCGCAAAAATCTTTCCAAACCAAACAGCGAGGTGACGGCGATGACTGACGAAGATCAAAGCGCCAGAGTGATGTTGAATGGAGTGGATGACAGCCGATGCGCATTGCTGGATGTACTCGGCGGAATGCGGCGCACCTTGTCGCTTTATACCCCGATTTTGCGCCCTGAACTGTACAACGATGCCGAGGTGCTGGCCGCTATCCGCGAACGGGTGGTCACTCAGCCCAAGGTGCGGTTTCAACTGCTGTTGCCGCCAGCGCGGGAATGGCGCAGCACTTGTTCCGGGTTGATCCGGCTGAGCGAGCGGTTGACCACCGCGCTGCTGTTGCGCACGCCGAACCGGCGCGAATTGCCGGATTGGCCGGAACTGGGTCAGGCGTTTCTGATCGCTGACGAGCGGGCGCTGTTGCGGTTCATCGATCCGCGCCGACTCATCGGCGAATACGATCCGCAACCGATTGAACGCACCAAAGAATTGCTGGAGATGTTCCGGGCTGTCTGGGATCGGGCAGAACCTGATCCTGATTTGAGCCGGGTCGGCATTTAGGCTGAGCGGAATGGCGAGGATTAGCAGGACTTTCGCTTCGGGTTCAAAAACCGTTCGAGGTGAGCCGGTCGAACCCTGTTTTTTACCGATGAATGCCTTTCAACAGAGCTTCAGGACGAACAGATGGAGCGAAAGTCCTGGTTAGGAACGCCGCTCGGTCGGCGGCAGCGGTAATTGTACGCTGTCGGCGTTCCACGTGGGCGGCGGCCAGCGGCGCAGGACATCGCGGAGCCGATTCACCAGTTGTGGGCCGCTTAAATTGAGTTCGGCAATGACGGTGCGCGGTTTTTTGATGTTCTTGATGTCGCGCCGCCCCAAGAGATTCAGCGGTTGGCGGGTTACTACCAGAATGAAAGTTTTGGCGTCCGGCGGTGGCTTCAGCGCGGAACGCAGTTTTTTGTTGGCGGTGGGCGGAAAGTGAATCGGCTCATTGGCTTGCACCGGATAATTAGTCAGCAGTTGGCCGGCGTTGCCGGAAGCGTTGATGAAGTACAGGTTCATATAACCGGCGGCAGTCGCTTGTAAACCCAGTTGCGGAGCATCGCCGCTGGGCAAAGGTTCGCGTTCGGCCTGGAGGGTGACGGCAAACGCCGCTTTGG
>JAAUTD010000117.1 GCA_012031845.1 Synechococcaceae cyanobacterium SM1_2_3 | reverse complement strand
CCGCTGCCACAGTTGACGCCGATCACGTCTGCCCCGGCGTCGCTCAGTTCGCGCGCGACTTCATCGGCGGTATGACCGAGCAGTGTGCGGTTGTCCGCGCCGAAGGTCATCTGGCAGATGACGGGGAGTTCAATGTTGTCTTCCGCCTCGATCTGCTGGACGGCGGCGACCAGATCAGCGGTCGTTTCCTGGGTGCGTTTCATCTGTTCGCCGGCCTGTTCCGCCAGCTTGCTGCCCTCCACCACCTGACTGATCGCGGTGTTCATGGTGCTGGCGGTGTCCGCCGTCTCGATCTGGATGTTGCTGACCAGGGTGGCGATTTGCGAAGTGGCTTCGCGGGCGTTTTCCGCCAGGCGCTGCACTTCGTCAGCCACTACCGCGAAACCGCGTCCGGCTTCACCGGCAGAAGCCGCGTGCATACTGGCGTTCAGGGCAAGAATATGGGTGCGTTCAGCAATGGTGTTGATCAGGTTGACCACGCCGCTGATTTCCTGCGAGCGTTCGCCCAGGCGCTTGATTCGTTTTTCGGTCTCGCGAATGGTGTCGCGGGTGCTGTTAATGCCATTCACCGTGCTGGTCACGGTTTGCAGCGCCGCCTGAGTGGTTTTAATCGCCGTTTCAGCCGTAGAGTTACAGACCTGCGCCAAGGTGGCGATTTGTTTCATGGCGTCGGCGGCGGAAGCCAGATCAGTAGCGGTTTGCTCTACGGCTTCGCGCTCGGTGTTAGCCACTGCGATCACCATGTCGGACTGGCTTTTCACCTTTTCAGAGGCGACCGCTACATCTTCCGAAATCCGATTCACGCCCCTTAAAACCTTGGCGGTTTCATCAGTTAATAGATTGAGCGCATCGGCGACTGGCCCCGCCATATCCTCGGTCACGGGTACTCGAATGGTCAGATCGCGCTGGCTCAACTGCGAGACCGCTTGTAACAACCGGATGATCGAATCATTCAGTTGTTCGTTCTCCTGTTCCGCCGTCACCAGCGTTGCGACCCGCTCATTCAGTAACTTGTCAAAGGCTTGCGCCAAGACGCTCAATTCATCGCGGCCTTGCAGCTCAGTACGGGCGGCATAACTGCCTTCGCCGATTTGACGCACGGTGTCGGCGATTTTGCGCACAGGATTAAGAATTGAAAAATAAATGACCGATCCAATCAGCATTGAAGCAAACAGCCCGAATAAGGCTAAACCCGCGATCAACCATTGAAAACGCTGGCTGGCCTGCCGCGCATCAGCTAGAGCTTGATCGGAAAGCTCCGAAACCTTGGTGGATGCAACCAGCATGGATTTGAAAAACGGAGCGATCATGTCTTCAAGGTCATTGGAGACAAACAGTGTCAGGCGAGATCGATCCCGCAAGTTAAACAACTCTTCCACCTGTTTAATCACCGTTCGAACGTTTTCAATGCCACTCACAGCCACTGCTTTCTCACGATCAAGATTCAACGAATCAGTCGCCTTAATATCAGCAACATAGCGCTCCCAGTTTTTTTCAATTTCGCTGGAAGCCTGTAATAGCGCTGCGCTGGCCGCTTCCCAAGTCATGCTGCCAAGCACCATGCTGCTCACCATTCCGAGCAGATTGCCGCGAACCGATTCAGTGACTAAAGTCAAATTTGCTTGCGTCTTGGCTGTTGCGTTAGCCTGGCTAACCGACTGGCTGATACGCTCGATACCCGAATAAGCAACGGCTCCAATAATGATCAGGAACACCAATTGAATGGCAATCAGAACAGTTAAACGGCTGCTAATTTTCATATCTTGGCCTTGCCTTGTGTAAGGAATGAAACAATAGCCTGTGTGACAGCGGGTTCCGGTTAAAAAATATCATAGTGCGCCGCGCTGATTGAGCCAGTGTTCTAGTCAGTTAGTTCTGTAGTCACCGCTTCATATCTTCTGCCGAAAAGGCAGCGTACTTATCCACGTTCAAAGTCCTTAGCAATACCAGACTTGAGCCTTGATTACCCTTGGTGAAATCAATTTTCAATCCACCCAGATCAAAGGATTGCCGGCGGGCTGCTTTGAGAAAATTGGCCCTGGTCACCGGGCCATTCATCGATCTCAGGATGTTCAAAAACATTCGGCCCACGATAAAGCCCTCAAGATTCACCAGGTTCAGTTCGGAACCGAGTGCATTTCTGGCATCAGTCACAATCGGCAGATTTCCGTCCAGGACAGGCACTATTTGGCTAACAATCACTTTAGTCTGGATATTGTTTTCCAGCAGCCGATTTTTCAAGGCGTCTCCAGCCGCAGTAGCAGAGATAGCGCTAAAAATCCAGTTCTCATTCTTATAGGAAGCATAAGCAATAAAATCAGCCGCGACTTTGGGGGTAGCCACCAAGATGACCAACCGGCAAGGCTCCCCACTGTTTTTTTCCCAGTTCTTTAAGGATTGGTGGCCTTCACGCAAGAGTGTTGTTCCACGCAGATAAAGACCTACTGGCCCCATATTGTTAAGAGCAGGATTGATGCCACCCCACATCATCTCAATAATTTTATCAAAGCTTTGGAGCGGTTTTTGTGCATTGGGCAATTTAGCTAATGCAGATTTGAGGCCGTCAACCCCAGCCAGTCCATCTGCGTCATTCTGCGCGAACATACAAATCTGTGGAGCTTTTATTCCAGCATCAGTTGCTGCTGCTACAATAGCAGTCACCTCACGGATATGGCCGGGGCGGAAATTCAATATGTAGGGATCAATATCGGAAGTATCTTCATCCTCCGTCTTAGTTTCTAAAGGCCCTGCCATATAGAAACCAACTGCAGGTATCTCATTTCCGGCCAGCAGAGGTATCAGCTTCAGACTGGTGAGCGTGCCGACATGGCCGAGCATTACAAAGATACCTTTGTCAATTAAAGGTTTAACAACTTCAATAGTCGTGATGTGTTCGTCGAAGTTATTGACAACTTCTAACTCCACCTTCCGGCCTTGCACAATTTGATTAGCGAGCGCCGCTTCAATTCCTTTTTTCATATTTAAACCATAAATTTCCGAGTCGCCTCCCAAAGGCATCGTAGCCCCGACCCGGATCGTGGTTTCGGTTACGCCTGGTTCTGCTGCCAGTACGGAGCCTCCCCCCAAAAAAGGAATCAATCCGCCTATCAGCAGCACTATTACGAACAGCTTATAGGCCATTTCTCGAACAGTGTAATCAATATTGCATATCTGCATTTGCTATTATCCTTGCTAAGATTTTGGTTTAACCACAATCGGCGGAAATAAGCGCCTGCTGCTGATTTAATTCATTCAAACGGCTTCAGCCATCGGTCCACTGAGTGCGCCAAAGAAACCATAATGGTCAAATTCGAGCCAAACATCGTGATTCTGGACATAGGCTTTAGTTACATGAGATCTTAATATGGCTGGTAACGGTGGTAATCGGGACAAGGTGTGGCTGGTATTTGCTGGTTGGGGCAGCCCGTCAATTAAAATTCCGACGGCTTTATCTCCCGCACCCAGAATCAATAAACGATTTTTATCAGGTGTGGCGCTGACATCCAGTTCCAGCAGCGGCTTTATGTCGAATACTGGCACCAGATTACCTCGAAGATTGACCAGCCCCAGCAAGCCGGTGGGAGCCTTGGGCAGCGGATAAACCGGCACCCGCTCCAATACCTCGCTACTGGTATTCTGACCAACTAGAAAGCTCATGCCGGCTACTCGAAAGCCATAGCGTATTCGCGCCTGTTCGGCATTAGCGATCTCGGTGGATAGACCTGGCGGCGGTTTAAACCGGTTGAGCGCAGCATTGGGGCTGAGCCAGCGCCGAGGAATTTTATCAGAGTGGTCGCTCATGGAATTCGGGGCAGAGGGAGGAAAATTAAATGCAGCGATTAAAGAAGAGCCTTCATCTGATCGATAATGGAATCTGCTGCGTAAGGCTTGGTGACAAACGCCTTGCCACCCTGCATTTGCGCCCAGAGTCGATCAGCTTTCTGATTCTTGCTGGTTACGAACACCACAGGAATATTTTTAGTTTCACCTTCACTGCTCAGGAGTCTGCACGCGGCGTAACCATCCATATCCGGCATGATAATATCCATAAAAATCAAATCCGGTTTTTCAACCTTGGCTTTCTCTACAGCTTCTTTACCGTTGGTTGCAGTGATGACAACGCAGCCAGCCTCAGTCACAATGTGCTTGATGTTTGCCAAGTCAGTCGGTGAATCATCAACCAGGAGTACTTTCCGAACGAGCATAACTATTTCCTCTCCGATACACTGCACTGTGTTTCATATTTCAAGTTCGATTTTTGATACTGGACATGACCTACATGATGGATCAAATTCAAAATTATTCCAGTCATCAGGACTTCAGATACTTTTTGACCACTTTCTCAAAAGAGGCTTGTTTCACTGGTTTTGTCAAATAGGTGTCACATCCTGCAAGAGAGCCTTTGACGCGATCAAATGGCGATGATTTGCTGGTCAGCATAATAACCGGGGTTTTCTTTGTGATTTTATCTTTTTTAATTTTTTTGCAAATCTGGTAGCCATCAATACCCGGTAATACAACATCCAGAAAGATCATGTCATAGCTTTTCTTGGCCAGCAAGGCAAAAGCCTCCTCGCCAGATTCAGCCATATCAACATAAATACTGAACAGCTTTAACTCCAGTTCGATCTGTCTTCTAATGGTGATACTATCGTCTACCACTAAGGCTTTAGGCACAGGCGGTTCTTCGATAGCAGCAATTGTCGGCAGATCTTCGCCAATGATCCGGTGTTGGTCAAGGGTAGGCGTTTTAGCCGCAACCTCATCCAGTATGCTGAGTACGCGGGTCGCAACAAAAGGCCGATTAATATGCACAGGGAATTGATCAAGTACTTTTTCCTTGGTAACCATCACCGTCGAGATCACCGAGTTTTTTTGGCTTGAACCTGGCGCTAATGATTCGTTGGCGGCGCCCCGTACAGGGCGGTCCATTCCGCTACGATGTCGGGATCGTCAGCATCAACAATGAGGATTTGTCCAGGCTGATCAGCCGAAATAAATGTATAGGTATAGGTGCGATACTGAGAGAGCTTAAATATGTGCTTCAGAACGCTTTGCTCATGATCGGTGATCCCAAGCGTAGCTACTGCAAAGATTTTTTATCGCTCATGCCGACGCCCCGGTTGATTTTATTACTTTACACATTATCAAAGCCAATAGCTCACAGTCACAGTTTGTCTATTCGGAAATGGGCAGTTGCCACGCTTTCCAACTTCTAGTTTAGTGGTTAAGCTGGAATATCGCTACTGGATTCATATACATCCAAAAAAATTCATTCGTTTGCAATAAATGTGAAAAAACACCAAAAGTGTAATTATTTGTATTAGGCGGCGAAATAAAATAATCCCTATCAATCTCGGTCAAGATTAGTATGAGATATAAATTCTAAATTAATCTTATTTAGGATTGCTATTGTCATCCTAAACGAATCATGGAATTTAACAGGACGCGAACATCCTGCCCGCGCTGTATCAACTACTGGAATGCTTCGACATTGCGGAAAAGCAGATTTTCTTATGGGGACTTCAAATATTTTTTGATTGCTTTATGAAAAGAAGCTTGCTTCAGCGGCTTTGTCAAATAAGTGTCACAGCCCGCCAAAGAGCCTTTAACCCAGTCAAAAGGCGAAGATTTGCTAGTTAGCATAACAACAGGAATTTGCTTCATTTTCTTATCTTTTTTTATAATCCTGCATATTTGATAACCATCAATACCCGGCAACATAACATCCAAAAAAATCATGTCATAGCTCTTTTGAGAAAGCAACTCGAAAGCCTGCTCACCAGATTCAACTGCATCACTTCCGATATTAAATGGTCTTAATTCCATCTCAATCTGTTTCCTGATCGTGCTGCTATCGTCAACAATCAAGGCTGTAGCCGTTATTGCTACATCAGCATCCGCCGGAAACCCCGCTCACTGACAGACCGCTGTTGGGTAATCGCGGCTACCTTAGCTGCAACTTGATCCAGTATGCTGAGTATATGCGTGGTGACGAAAGGTCTGCGAATATGAAAGGGGAACTCATCAAGGGCTTTGTCCTTGGTAACCATAATGGTAGAGATAGAGCAGGTCGCATGGCTCGCATTGGAAGATACTGATTTAATGGCAGCATCACCATATAGCATATTCCATTGCGCTATTGCCTGCTGATCATCAGCATCCACAATCAGTATTTGATTAGGTTCACTGATTGATGTCAAGGTATAAGTATAATCACGGTATTGAGAAAGCTTGAAGATACTCTTCAGGATATTGCGCTCATAATCAGTAGTTCCAATGATTGCCACTGCGAATATTTTTTTGTCGCCCATGTTATTAATCCCCTGGCGTTTTAATTACAGAATCTTCGCAAGTCTGCGTTTGAGCAAGGAACCAGCCCGCGAAAGACCATATTCAAATTTCCAGTGTTCTACTGGCTTCCCATCGGCGCAGCGGTAGCAGAAATCAGAAATTCTGACCAATTTTAATGGCTGATGCGCTATCAGGAACAGGACTTTCGCTCCATCCGTTCGCTCTGACGCTTGTGCGCCTTCAGCGGTCGAAGGGGTTTCATTGGCAGTAAACGGGGCTCGCCTGGCAGCAGACGATCCCCTGCGGGCTTTGCCTGCAACGGGAATTTCCCCTGAACAGATTGACGCTGGCTTTATCGTAGTCAATCAGCCGCTACTGCTGGAGTGGCGCAGGTTGAGCAACTGGCTCCAGCGGCGCTGTTTTTGCCTTCGCTAACCGTGGGGCTGTCATCCTTGACGACATTCTTTTTCTTGTCGCCGCTTTTGAAATCGGTTTCGTACCACCGCTGCCTTGAGCCGGAATCCAACCGCGGATATCAGTTTCTTCAATTCAGGCTGGCCACAGGCCGGACAGTCGCTGAGTTCCGGGTCACTGAGCTTCTGAATGATTTCCAGTTCATGGTTACAGGTGTTGCAGCGGTATTCATAAATGGGCATAGCGCCACCTCGTGCTTAAAGAATAGTTAGCATACGGTTTAAATCCGGGTTCAACCACTTTCTGTGGATAAAATCGTTGTTTTCAAGGGGCAAGTTATGAATGGCCGAACCGGCTGGCAAGCGACTGTTCAGCAGGATCCGACACGGCGTCTGGCAACGATGGCGGTTGAGAGCGGCTGGCGGCATGAGTGAAATCGCCTCTGAATTAAACAGGCGATGCTGAGGCTCTCTGATTGGCGGCATAAAAATTGCCTTTTCACTGCTAACTTTAGGGAGCGAAAGCTTCTGAACATATAGACGCCCGATGATCCGTTCAGTGATCAGTGTTCACTACCAGGAGTTATTGCGCATGCCCCACCTTGCAATTTTTGGTTCTCCATGTTTACCTGCCGCCAAAGTCGCTGGATGGCGATTCCGCTCTTGGCCGGTTCATTGCTGTCTGGGTCAATCTGGGCCGCTGCGCCCGATGCGACTGGCGCCACGGCCCGCTTATCCGCCACACAGCCTGATCCTCATTCAATTTCTCGCCTCTCCAAAACGCTGCGTAACGCGCTTTCGCTGACCGATCGCGGCGCCTTGGCTCAGAGTCGCCCGGTCAGGGTCATCGTGGAATTTGATCAGGCCGAAGTTGCGTCCATGGCCGAAATCCGGCGCAGTCAGGCCGCGTTGAGCCACGATGACGCCGCCATCCTGGCCGAACGGGTGTTGCACTATCGGCAGCGCAAACAACAAACCCTGGCCGCCCTGTCGGCTGAGTCGTTCGCGGTTGAATATGACTACAGCCATTTGCCGATGAGCACATGGCGAGTGCAATCCACGGCGGCGCTGGACGCTTTGCTGGAGCAACCTGGCGTCAAGGCGGTGTATTCCGACGTGAAGCTGAAACACATGCTCAGCCAAAGCCTGCCGCTAATCCGGCAACCGGAAACCACGGCTCAGGGTGGTAGCGGCGCTGGGGTTACGGTCGCAGTGCTGGATACCGGAGTGGATTACGCCCGCGCTGCCTTCGGGAGTTGTGCGACGCCGGGCGGATCGTGCAAAGTCGCGTTTGCCCAGGATTTTGCTCCCAATGACAACGCGCTCGATGCGGACGGTCATGGCACCAACGTGGCGGCTACGGTGCTTGGCGTCGCTCCCGGCGCCCGGATCGCGGCGCTGGACGTGTTTGAAAACGATCTGGCTTCGTCCGCCGATATTATTGCGGCGATCAACTGGGTGATTGCCAATCAGGCGACCTATAACATTGTCGCGATGAATCTGAGTCTGGGCGGTGGTCGCTCTGCCTCGCCCTGTTCATCCGATGCCTTTGCGACTCCTCTGGCCAATGCCAAAGCCGCTGGCATTCTGTCAGCAGTCGCTGCGGGGAATAGCGCATTTAAAAACGCTTTATCCTCGCCAGCCTGCGTCCCGGCGGCCGTTTCGGTCGGTGCGGTATACGACTCGGCAATGGGGCGGATGGCGTGGAGCAACTGCACCGATGCCACGACTCAGGCCGACCAGGTCACCTGCTTTTCCAACAGCGCCAGCTTCCTGACTCTGCTGGCGCCCGGAGCGCTGATTACCGCCGCCGGCATCACCCAGGGCGGCACCTCGCAGGCCGCGCCGCATGTGGCAGGCGCAATAGCGGTATTACGGGCGGCGTATCCCAGCGAATCGGTGGATGCAACCATCAGTCGGCTATCCGGCGCCGGCAAGCCGATCACAGACACCAATGGCATTACCAAGCCGCGCATTGATCTACTGAGCGCTTTTAGCAGCAACAGCACTTTTTACCTGTTGACAGTGACCAAGAACGGGGTCGGCAGCGGCGCGGTGACCAGCAACCCGACGGGTATCAATTGTGGCGGGACCTGTAACGCCAATTTCGCGGGTGGCGCTGTAGTGACCTTGACGGCCCAACCGGTCGCCGATTCAACCTTCGGCGGCTGGGGCGGGGCCTGTTCGGGGACGGGCGAATGTCAGGTCACGATGGATGCCGCCAAAAATGTGACAGCCACCTTTAATCAAGCGGCTACCGGCATTTCCCTGGCTGAGGCCCTGGATAATGCGGTGCTGAACTGGCAAACCGGTGGTGATGTTGGCTGGCGCGGAGTGCAACTGAGCGACCGCGACGCGGCGCAAAGCGGCTCGATCAAGGATGGGCAGTGGTCGGAATTGTCCGCCTCACTAACAGGACCGGGAACCCTCTCGTTCCAGTGGCGGGTGTCGTCGGAGGCCGATTTCGACTATCTGTTGTTCTATGTTGATAATGTGCTACAGAACTGGATCACCGGGGAAACCGGCTGGCTGCGGCAAACGGTGAATATCGGCGCTGGCTCCCATCAGATCCAGTGGTTTTACGCCAAGGATGATTTAGTAGCCGAGGGCAGTGATGCGGGGTGGGTGGATGACGTTGTTTTCAGTGCGACTCAAACCAGTTTGCCCGATCTGACTGTGGTTGAAGTCACCAGTCCAGCCAATGGCGCGCCGGGCGGCAAAATCGAGGTGGCGGCCGCTACCGTGAATCAGGGGGCGGTTTCGGCAGGCGCTTCCCGGCTGACTTTCTTTTTATCCAGTGATTCAACCATTACCACCAGCGACATCAATACCGGCTGGAGTTGTTCATTTGCTTCCGTGGCGGGTGGCGTGACCGAGCGATGCAGCGGCGATATCGTCATTCCCGCCACTGTGCCCGCTGGAAATTACTATCTGGGGGCCTATGCCGACTCGGCGGGATCGGTGACGGAAAGCAATGAAAGTAACAATGGCCTGGCTGCGTCGAACCGGATTGCCATAGCCAATTCGCTGGCAGCGCTCACCGTCAGCAAGAGCGGGACTGGGAGCGGAAAAGTGAGCAGCAATCCGGCGGGCATTGATTGCGGCGCGGTTTGCAGCGCAAATTTCGCCACCGGCGCCGAGGTTGTCCTGACCGTGCTACCGGCGACCGGTTCGGCATTCAGCGGATGGAGCGGAGCCTGTGCAGGAACGGGTAGCTGCGTCATCAGCATGAGTGCGGCCAAGACCGTTACCGCCACGTTTAACCTTACTCAATCCCAGTCTACCGCCAAGATTGGCGCATTCCGCAGCGGCCAATGGTATCTGGACGCCAACGGTAATGGCGTGTGGGACGGCTGCGGCACGGAGTTCTGCTTCAGCGGCTTTGGGCAAACCGGGGATTTACCGGTGGCGGGGAACTGGGACGGTGGAACGAAGAGCTATATCGGGGTGTTGCGCTCTGGCGCCGGCCAATGGTTCGTAGACCGCAACGGCAACCGGAAATGGGACGGCTGCGTCGCTGATGGCTGCTACAGCGGCTTTGGCGCGCCGGGCGATTTACCCGTGGCCGGCGACTGGAGCGGAAATGGCGTTGCCAAGATCGGGGTGTTCCGCAACGGTCAATGGTTCCTCGATGCTAACGGCAACGGCGCATGGAATGGTTGCGAAACTGAGCTTTGCCTGAACTTCGGTCAGGCGGGCGATTTGCCGGTGGCGGGCAACTGGGATGGCGGCAGCAAAGCTGGCGTCGGGGTATTTCGGGCTGGAACCTGGTATCTGGACTACAACGGGAATGGAAAATGGGACGGCTGTGGCGTGGATCGCTGCTACTTCAACAGCTTCGGGCAAACGCCGGT
>JAAUTD010000005.1 GCA_012031845.1 Synechococcaceae cyanobacterium SM1_2_3 | reverse complement strand
GCGAATCATGATCGGAATGATTGCGATAGAACGGAAACAGACTACAGGCTTGATAGCCAGCGCACCAGCAATTCCGCGCTGGTGTTGTCCATAAAGCCGCCAACATCCGGGCCATTAAATGCAATGCCGGACAAACTCAGATTCAACGAACACGGCAACGCCATTCGCAGATGTTGCCAATTGCTGGCGTTGTCGCCAGTCCAGACCGCGCTATAGCGTTGAGTTCCGGCGCAGGCGCTGCGGGAGAGTAAAAAAGGCCGACAGTCGGGATTAATGGCTTCACACGCCTGCCGACTAGCCATTGCCATAAAGTGCGCATATTGATTGTGATAGCGGTCATGTGGAATCGCGCCGTGATCAAAGCGCATTTCCTCAATGCGGCTATAACCGGTGGCCGGATCATTCATGTCCAGCCACACTCCGTCTATTGCGCTGTCGCGCATAAACAATGCCAGCCGCTCCGCCCACCAATTGCGGGTTGTGACCAAAGTAAAGTCGGGGAACACGGTATCGCCGGGCCAGACTTTGCCGACATAATCGCGCCCGCTGGCGGTTTGACAGAAGACCGCCTGTTCCCGCCCGCTATCGTACAGCGCATATCCCGGTTCTCGTTTGACGCCGGGATCGATAATGGTGACAGCGCGAATACCGATGGCTTTCAAATCACCATTCAGCGCCGCCGGATCGGCAAATTCGGCGCGGTTCCAGGTGAATAGCCGATAGCCGTCCATGTAATCAATGTCATACCACAAGGCGCTAACTGGAATATCAGCAGTGGCAAATTGCGCAGCCAAATCGCGAAATTCAGCTTCGCGCCGATAACCCCAGCGGCATTGATGATAGCCCAGCGCCCATAACGGCGGCAATGGCGCATGCCCGGTTAATTGCCCATAACGCCGGGTCACTTCAGCCAGACTAGGCCCAACCAGACAATATAGATCGGTAATGCCGCCCAATGATTGATACCAGAATTCTCCAGGCCGACTTTTCCCCATATCCATAACCACCCGGCCCGGATTATCGAAAAAAGGCCGAGAAAACACTCACCCTGTTTCAGAGTAACCAAAGGGATAGCCACATAAGTCGGATCGTAATCATTGCGGGCGTAGGTATGGCGGAACACCGACACGACATCCACAGTCAGGCAATCGGCGCTATCGCCCAATTTATTCAGTCGCTTGGTGCGCTCGCCTAAACCATAGCAACCATCAATGTCAGTTAGTGCGAAATTGATCAGCAGATTTTCACCACAAACGCCAATGCCTTCAGCTACCGTTTCCAGCGTGAAACCGGCCAGTTCTATTCGCAATTGGGTTGCACTGAGCTCAACTCGCCCCGCCGCTGTTGCCCATACAGCCTTGCCCGCTTCCAAATGCATCGAAGCCGACTGAAGTTGCCGCCATTCCGGTAATACTGCGTCCGAATGCTGGCGCAAGTCAGCAACCTGAGAATTCGCCAGGCGCAAGCGCAGACAACTCTCGCTGATCTCCGCACAGGTGATGGTGAGTCGAATCCCGTGACCGCTGAGTTCAACCGCATCATCTGCTACAGTAAGCGTATCGGCGTAATCAAAATTGAGGGGATGGATTTTCTGACCAAAGAACATCGGGCAAGGCTCGCTTATGTTAAAGGTATGGCAATTCTGATCAAGTGGCAGCGCGGGCAGAATGCCGGTGCTACGTTCACGCCTAGTGTGGGTAATCTCTGGCGACTGGGCTACGGCCTGATTTTAACCGAATCACCAACGCAGGCAGTGAAGAAAAACGGGCGCAATACGGGTGCTGTCACGGGATAACCTTCAGGAATGTGAGCGCCTTGGGTATGCAATCCAGCCTTGATTGAAACGGTGGATATGATGATTGATTCGCCGCTGATGAATGTCGTTTTAATGGTCAATGAAGGAGAAATAAGTAATGTCTATTCTGAGAGTTCTATTTTTTGCAATACTCGGTGTGATGTCGTGGCATACCGCCAGCTTTGCCTGTTATTCGCAATGTTCGTTAGAGTGTGACAGAAGCAATGATGCAAGCTGCATTCCTTTATGTGTATCATCCTGCCAAGGCATGAATATGGATTATATTGAACCTGGTAGTGGTGCAAAATTACCTGATAAATACGGCGCCATTGCTTTCTCGCACGCCACGATGAATTATGGGATTTCCTATAATTTTGATAGTCGTCAAGCTGCTGAAGCGGCTGCGGTAAATTATTGCGCCAATAATGCTAATAAGCCGACTGATTGCCAAGTCGCTACCTGGTTTTATAATCATTGCGGCGCTTTGGCGATTAAACCGAATTCCGGCAAAGGCGATGGCGCATGGGCGGCTGAACATGCCGGTTCGCGTCGTTCTGCCGAACAGAAAGCAATGCTTTCCTGCGCCAGATTTGCTGGCCCTGCGGCGAAAAACTGTAGAGTCGTTAAAAGCTTCTGCGCCCGCCAATGAGTCGTTGATGATAAACCGCTACGCAATGCTGGTAAGCCTGAACTCAAACACCTTCTGGAGATTATTGTGAAATACACCCTGATTTTCATTCTTATGCTCATAAGCAGTCTGACCTGGGCTGAATCGGATCATCGCTGCTCGGCGGCGGCTACCCAACAGGCGCATCGGCTGCTGACTTTCCACGCTGGCGCTGATGACCGCATTGCTGTGGATGAAACCGTCAAGTCGCTGGCTCCAATCAGCAATCCCACTAATAAGAGTCAGTCTTTCGATGTGCTTGAAGTTTGGGGTTTTATCTATAAGGCTAAGTATCGAATGCGCCTGCTCTATGCGCAAATGCCTGGAGATTGTCTGCTGATGGGTCAGGAAATCCTGGAATACGCCCATCTTTAATGACAGGACTTTTGCTTTGAGAAATAGCACCCACTGACAGTTCGTGTTGAAACGGGCAAGATGCCCATTCTACGTTGCAAGCGCTTCGCGCAAGCAGTTGATTTGTTAAAAACATAGTGAGAATATCAAAGTGAGAATAAACCGGCTATCGGGCAACGCCATTAATGCTTATCTGCCCGCATTGGCGCAATTGCGCATCCGCGTCTTTCGTGACTATCCCTATCTCTATGAAGGGAGTGCAGAGTATGAAGAACGCTATCTGCAAACTTATGTGGATGTGCCCGATAGCGTCATGGTGCTGGCGCAAGACGGTGATGAGATCGTGGGCGCAGCCAGTGGCTTGCCGCTGGCGGTTGAAACGGCTGAAACGATTGCGCCGTTTATGGCGGCTGGTTATGACTCGAAACGGGTTTTTTATTACGGCGAGTCGGTATTGCTGCCCGAATATCGAGGGCGTGGCCTGGGCAATCGTTTCTTTGAAGAACGGGAAGCGCATGTCCGGGAATTAGCCCGTTTCGATATAATTTGCTTTTGTGCGATAGAACGCCCGCCCCATCATCCGCAGCGTCCACCAGACTATATGCCACTGGATGCGTTCTGGCATCGGCGCGGTTTTATCAAACATCCTGAACTGCATACTAATTATGTCTATCGGGAACTGGGTGAGGCAGTGGAATCGCCCAAACCGATGGTATTCTGGCTCAAATCTCTTAGCGAATAAAACAGCATCTGAACCACTGATGAGGGCAGATGAGGCAGATTGCGCACAAGGTTTAGCCGCGTCATCTGCGTCATCGGGTGAATCTGTGGTTCAGACATTCAACTCCAGGACTTTCGCTTCGGATTCAAAAACCGTTCGGGGTGAGCCTGTCGAACCCCGTTTTTAACCGATGAATGCCCTTCGACAAGCTCAGGGCGAACGGATGGAGCGAAAGTCCTAAACTCATTCAGGGCTGTGTTGCCGGTTTCGAGGGCTTGACTTCCGCCAGTTTATTTTCCGCCAGCAGTTGAGCCAATTGAGTGGGCGGCACATAACCGGGAATCATATCGCCCGATTCCAGAATAAGACTCGGCGTACCGCGCACCCCCAATTTCTGCCCTAATTCAAATTGCGCTTTGACCTGATTATCGCAGGTTTTATTGGCAACCGTCTCGCCGCGCTTGGCCTTGGTCATTGCTTCTGACCGGTTATCCGCGCACCAGACCGATACGGCTTTATTGAAAGATTCGGAATTAACTCCTTCTCGCGGGAACATCAGGTAACGAATCTTGATGCCCTCCTTGTTATATTCCGCCATCTGGCCGTGCATCTTGCGGCAGTAACCACAATCAATATCGGTGAAGATAGTTACGGTGTGTTTGACTTCTCCATCTGGCGCAAATACCACCATATTGTTCTCACCCACACCATTGATAGCAGCGCCGCGCAATTCGCCCCGGCGATTCTCGGTAAGATTAGCGCGGGCGCTTAGATCAAGAATATCGCCCTGAATGGCAAAGCGGCCATCTTCGCTCAGATAAATCACCTGGCCGCCGACCACGACCTCGTATAATCCTGCAATCGCGGTTGCGGTAATGGCATCCGGTTTTGCTCCATTCAGGATCGCCTGCATGTGGCTTAAATCCGGCTGTTTGGCTGGAGCAGGAGCGGGATCGGCGGCCAATGCGCCAGCAGCGTATACAACAGCGGCGGTCATGACGATTATTTTGCGCATTTCAATATCCACGGTGATAGCAAAGGAATGAGTGATTCAGAGTTTAGACAATCCGCAGGGTTCCACAGTGACCCGCCAGCAACAACCCCTGATCCGGCGGAAGCGGGCAGCGCATTGCGGCGGCAGGATTTTACCTACGACTTGCCGCCGGAATTGATCGCCCAGCACCCGCCAGCGCAACGCGGCGATAGTCGGCTATTAACCCTGAATGGCGCAAGCGGCGCACTGGCTGACCGGCGATTTTGTGATTTGCCAACGCTGCTGCAGCCCGGCGATTTGCTGGTGTTCAACGATACGCGAGTGATTCCGGCGCGTCTGTTTGGACGCAAGGCCAGCGGCGGGCGGATCGAGATACTGGTCGAGCGGTTGCTCGATCCGCAGCGGGCGCTGGCGCAAATCCACGCCAGCAAAGCGCCGAAACCCGGCGGTCACTTGCTGCTGGACGCCGGTTTCACCGCCACGGTAATCGCTCGCCACGCGGATTTGTTTGAGATTCAGGTTGCGGCTGACGCGCCATTACTGACACTGCTGGAACAGCATGGACGAATACCGTTGCCGCCTTATGTCCAGCGCGAACCAACGGCGCAGGACGCCGACCGCTATCAAACCGTCTATGCCCGCCAACCGGGTGCAGTCGCCGCGCCAACCGCTGGCCTGCATTTTGATCAAACCCTGCTCGATCAAATCGCCGCAATGGACGTGGAACAGGCGTTTATTACCCTGCATGTCGGCGCAGGCACGTTTCAGCCGTTGCGGGTGGAGCGAATCGCTGACCATCTAATGCATGCCGAATGGCTGGAAGTCAGCGCGGCGGTGTGTGAACGGGTTGCCACGACTCAGGAGCGCGGCGGGCGAGTCATTGCTGTTGGCACGACGGCGGTGCGGGCGCTGGAAACGGCGGCGCACAATGGCGCTATTGAACCGTGGCGCGGCGATACCAATATCTTCATTTATCCTGGCTACCGCTTCCGCTGCGTGGATGCGCTGATCACCAATTTTCATCTGCCCGAATCCACCTTGCTGATGCTGGTAGCGGCTTTTGCCGGTCACGCTAAGATTTTGCAGGCGTACCGTCATGCCGTTGAACAGCGTTATCGTTTTTTCAGCTATGGCGATGCCATGTTTGTGACTCGCCGTCCTGAAAACCCACCCGGCTTGAGCGGTTTCTAACCGCGAGTGAGTTCAATCCATTTTTTAGGAGAACCATCGAATGAAACGTATCTTCCTGTTTATCGCCACCAATCTGGCGGTGGTGCTGCTGTTGGGCATCGTTGCCCGGCTGCTGGGGGTTGATCGCTTTCTGCATCAGTCCGGACTGAATCTGCCCAGTCTGCTGATTTTCGCTTCGATTTTTGGCATGGGTGGCTCGCTGATTTCGCTGCTGATGTCGAAGTGGATCGCCAAACGGTCGGTCGGCGCTCAGGTGATTGAGCAGCCCCGGACTCAGACCGAACGCTGGCTGGTCGAAACCGTGCGGCGGCAGGCGCAGGCTGCCGGAATCGGGATGCCGGAAGTGGCGCTGTACGATTCGCCCGAACCAAATGCGTTCGCCACCGGCGCTAACCGCAATGCGGCGTTGGTGGCGGTCAGCACCGGCCTGTTGCAGCACATGACTGAGGATGAAGTGGAAGCTGTACTCGGTCACGAAGTCAGTCACGTCGCGAATGGCGACATGGTGACGTTGAGCCTACTTCAAGGCGTGCTGAATACTTTTGTCATCGTTTTATCGCGGGTGGTTGGCTATGCGGTGGATCGCGCCCTGTCCTCCAGCAATGAAAATCGCGGCCCCGGCATCGGCTACATGATCAGCAGTTTTGTGATGGAAATTCTGTTTGGCTTGTTGGCGTCGCTAATCGTCATGGGGTTCAGCCGTTATCGTGAGTTTCACGCTGATGCGGGCGGCGCCCAACTGGCCGGACGGCACAAAATGATCGCGGCGCTGGAGCGGTTGCGGCGACTGCATGAACCCTCGCAACTGCCGTCGGAAATGGCGGCGTTTGGCATTAATGGCGGTTTGGGCGCGGGTTTGCGCAAGCTGTTGATGACACATCCGCCGTTGGAAGAACGCATCGCCGCGCTGCGCCAGCAAGGCTAACTGCCCGTTGCGCAGTTAGAGCGCAGGATACCAGCGACGGTCTGCTATGATTTTTAATCACCCCTAATGACCTCGACAATGAATCAGATGACTGACGATGAGCTATTGCGCTACAGCCGACATATCCTGCTGCCGGAATACGGCATCGAAGGCCAGGAGCGGCTGCGGCAGTCGCGTGTTTTGATCATTGGGCTGGGTGGATTGGGATCGGCGGCGGCTCTGTATCTGGCTGCCGCTGGCGTAGGGCAATTGACGCTGGTAGATGGTGATGCTGTGGATTTATCCAATCTGCAACGGCAGATTATTCATCGCACGGCAGATGTTGGGCGACTCAAGGTTGAATCAGCTCGCGACAGCTTGTTGGCGCTGAATCCATTGATTGAAGTGGCGGCTATTGCCAAAAGGCCGGATGATGCCGAGTTGTGGGAGCAAATAGAACAGGCGGATGCAGTAGTTGACGCCAGCGATAATCTTGCCACACGATGGGCCATTAACGCCGCCTGCGTCAATAGCGGCATCCCGTTAGTCATTGGGGCGGCTATTCGGCTGGAAGGGCAAGTGCTGGCGTGGCGACCGGGCGGAGCAGGCGCCTGTTACCGTTGTTTGTACCACGATGCGGAAATACCCGCTGAAAGCTGTACGCAAACCGGAGTATTCGCGCCCGTCGTCGGCATCATCGGCAGCATTCAGGCTTTGGAGACCCTCAAGATATTAACCGGGATTGGCGAAATCCTGGATGGACGTTTGCTATTGCTGGATGCGGTGCGGATGGAATGGAGAACGATTAAAACCAGACGTTCACCAAACTGCCCGGTGTGTCATCAGAATCGGGGATAGGTTATTGAATAAGGAAAAGGTATTGTGGTTATTTCCGACGTATTTAATCTGGTCTGCATGGGTGACTCCTCTACTAAGGTTGCGGAGATGCTGGATACAACTTCGTGGGCCAGAGATTTCTCATGGCAGCAGATGTTGACCATAGGCCGTTATTTCAAACCCTATTCGATACAGGCGGGTTTGATGTTATTTGATGAAAGCAGTCAAGGCGATTCAATGGGGATTGTGATAAAAGGCTCGATAGAAATTCACAAGAAAGAAAAAGTGATCGCCACGCTAAGAGTGGGTAGAACCTATGGCGAAATGTCGTTAATTGATACTCAGCCCCGCTCAGCCAAGGCAATCGCCAGGGAAGACAGTGAATTACTGATTATCAACCGCGCCATGTTTGAAAAGCTGTCAGAAGACTGCCCTAAACTGGCCTTGATGATTCTCATGAAAATTGCTTATTTCCTGAGCCAGAATTTGCGAAAAACCAGCGGTGATTTAAGCGATCTGCTGGAACAAGAACCCGCTTAAACATCGGAGACATTGATTATGACCTTTTCCATTGTCGCTTTTGATCCCGCGAATGGCGATCTGGGCGTTGCGGCGCAATCCAAATTTCCCAATGTCGGCGTGTCTATTCCTTTCGCCAGGGCTGGAGTGGGCGCAGTCGCCACGCAGTCTTATTGCAATACCAGCTATGGCCCGCGTGGTCTGGCGTTGCTGGAGAATGGCGCATCGCCACAACAGGCGGTCGAGATTCTTACCGGCAGTGACGACCAGCGCGATTACCGGCAAGTCGGCATCATCAATGCTCAGGGCCATACCGCCAGCTTTACCGGAGCGCAGTGTTTCGACTGGGCTGGGAGTCTGCAAGGCCAACATTGCGCGGCGCAGGGCAATACTTTGGCCGGTTCGCCAGTCGTGGAAAATATGGTTTCAACATTTGAAGACAGCCGGGGATCGCTGGCCGAGCGGCTATTAGCGGCATTGCAGGCCGGACAAGCCAGCGGCGGCGACCGGCGCGGCCAGCAGTCAGCGGCTTTATTGATAGTGCGGGCTGGCGGTGGTTATGGCGGCTTTGATGACCGCTATGTGGATATATCGGTTTACGATCATCCTGCGCCCATTGCCGAGCTGGAGCGGCTTTATGCGATTCACCGCCTGACCTATTTCCGCAGTGAACCCGATCAACTGGTTAAGATTGACCGTGTTATTGCTCATGATCTTCAGCAGATGTTGCACCATCGCGGCTTTTATCAGGGCGCAGCGACCGGCGTTTGTGATGAAACTTTGCTGAAGGCATTGCGGGATTTCATGGGATGGGAGAATTATGACGAGCGCATTCGCAGTGACGATCAAATCGATTTGGAAGTGCTGGCCGATATGCGTCAGAAACATCAATTGTGGTTACGGGCGAATCATCTCGTCACTTAGCGCATTAAGGGCGTATCCGCCAATGATCCGGTGCTGCCAAGCGGTTTCACCGCATGGGTTGATGAACTAACCCATTTAGAATTAATAGCTATAAATTTATGGATAAAAAATACTTTATTTGCATATAACCACAATGCTAAGGTTGGAAAAATGACTGCCCAAAGCAATTTTGGCTAAGGCGGATGTATCACCGGACTGCGGGAACCGACGACCATGTACCAGTACGACCATTATGATCAGACGCTCGTGGACGAGCGGGTAGCTCAGTTTCGCGGTCAGGTTCGGCGCTATCTGGCCGGCGAGCTGACCGACGATGAATTCCGGCCACTGCGGTTGATGAACGGGCTTTATATTCAGCGCCATGCGCCGATGTTGCGGGTCGCCATTCCCTATGGCCTGCTTTCGTCACGGCAAATGCGGATGCTGGCGCATATCGCCCGCCGCTACGATAAAAATTATGGTCACTTCACCACCCGCCAGAACATCCAGTACAACTGGCCGAAGCTGGAAGAAACCCCGGACATTCTGGCTGATCTGGCGACGGTGGAGATGCACGCCATCCAGACCAGCGGCAACTGCATCCGCAACGTTACTGCTGATCATCTGGCCGGGGTCGCCAAGGATGAACTGGAAGACCCGCGCCTTTACTGCGAAATCATCCGCCAGTGGTCCACTTTCCACCCGGAATTTTCCTATCTGCCGCGCAAGTTCAAAATCGCCGTCACTGGCGCAATGCACGACCGCGCCGCCGCCCAAGTGCATGACATTGGCCTGAACCTGATGCGCAACGACCAAGGCGAAATCGGCTTTCGAGTGCTGGTGGGTGGTGGCTTGGGCCGCACCCCGATCATCGGCCAGGTGATCCGCGAGTTTCTGCCGGAACGCGACCTGCTGTCCTATCTGGAAGCCATTTTGCGGGTTTATAACCAGCAAGGCCGCCGCGACAACTTGTACAAAGCCCGGATCAAGATTCTGGTCAAGGCGCTGGGGCGGGAGAAATTTGGCGAGTTAGTGGAGACCGAATGGGCGCAGATCAAGGATTCCGGGCTGGTGCTGGATGCTTCTGAAGTCGAGCGGGTGCGTCGCTACTTTGCGCCGCCACTCTACGATCCGGCGGCGGCCGATGACGCCAGCTTAGGCCAATGGCTGAAGGCGGATCGGGCATTTGCCGCCTGGGTGCGTTACAACGTGGCTGATCACAAAGTTGCTGGCTATCGCAACGTCTTCGTGGCGCTCAAAGACCCCAGCACACCGCCGGGCGACATCAGCGCCGAACAAATGGATGCAGTCGCCGATTTGGCCGACCGCTACAGCTTCGGTCAGATACGCGCCACCCATCAGCAAAACCTGCTGCTGGCCGATGTGCGACAGGCTGATCTCTATCCGCTGTGGAATGCGCTCAAGCTGCAAAAGCTGGCCGCGCCAGTGATTGGCACCCTGGCGGACATGATCTGCTGTCCAGGCCTGGATTTTTGCAGTCTGGCCAACGCCAGTTCGATTGACGTGGCCCAGCAGATCAACGAAAAATTCGATCAACTCGACTATCTCTATGATCTGGGTCCGATTCGCCTGAACATGTCCGGCTGCATGAACGCCTGTGGGCATCACCATGTCGGGCATATCGGCATTCTTGGCGTGGATAAGAAAGGCGAGCAGTGGTACCAGATTTCGCTGGGCGGATCTTCGGAAAATGATGTGTCCTTGGGCGACATTCTCGGCCCGTCAGTGCCGAAAACCGAAGTCGCCAACACCCTGGAACGCATTCTGCGGGTTTATGTGGAACAGCGCGAAGACGACGAGCGGTTCCTCGATACCTTCCGCCGCATTGGTCTGGAACCGTTCCGGGCGCGAGCTTATCCGTCAGTAGGAGCGCCAGCAGCGGCGCGGGAACTGGAAGCTGATGCCGCCTAGGAGCGACGCCATGCGAATTATCAAGAACCGGCAGATTGTCGAAGACGACTGGCAACACTTGACCGACCCTGCCGCTGAATATTCGGCAGGGCCGGTTATTGTGCCCCTGGCGTACTGGAAGCAGCAGCGCAGCGCGCTACTGGAGCGTGGCGATCCGGTCGGGGTGCGCCTGCCGAATACAGCTAATCCCGCTGAACTGGCTGAGGATTTACCCAGAATTGCAGTGGTGGCGCTGGAATTTCCCAAATTCAACGATGGCCGCGCCTATTCCCAAGCCCGTTTATTGCGCGAACGTCACGACTATGCCGGGGAAATCCGGGCGGTCGGCGACGTGTTGCGGGATCAGTTGTTTTTTATGGCTCGCGCCGGATTCGACGCTTTTGAACTGCGGGCGGATCGCAGTCTGGAGGATGCGCTGGAAGCCTTCGGCGATTTCAGCGAGAGTTATCAGCCCGCCGTAGATCAGCCGTTGCCGTTGTATCGGCGCGGGCGGTAGGCGCTTCAATGAAGAATAGATGCTGAATTTGATGAACGGATGCCGCCCCAATGACCGGGGCGGCATGACGCTTCATTCCAAATACCAATCCGGCGGAATTGGATTAGCCATCGTCTCGGAACCGACATCTTCGGTCGCCAGGCAATCCGTAGTTGGATCGCCAATATTCACGACTACCGTCGTGACGTTATCGCTGGCGTCCCGCATCAGGGCCAGATGAATGAACGCTTTGACGGCTTCCTGACAATTATGGTCACTATGGGCCAGCAAACTGGCAATTTCTTCGTCACTTACGGTCTTATTGAGGCCATCGCTGCACAGCAGGAATAAATCGCCGGCCTGCAGCGGATACACCGCTTCGTCAACCAGCAACTCCTCCGCCGAACCCACCGCCCGGGTAATCACATTGGCCAGCGGGTGAGAATGGGCGTCTTCAGGCGCAATCAAGCCCTGGTCAACCAGTTCCTGCACATGGCTGTGATCACGAGTTAATTGCTGAAGCTGACCGTCGCGCAGCCGGTAAATCCGGCTGTCTCCCACCCACAGGCAGGCGCACTGATCTTCGTAAGCCAGCAGCACCACCACCGTGCTGCCGATAGTACGATGCTGGTAACGCTGGGCCGATTCCTCGCGCAACCGCCGATTGACCTGGCGCAACTGCTCGCGGGCTGACTCCACAAATTCCCGCCAGTTTTGCGGTGGACTGATCTGTTGCAGCGCATCAATGATCATTCGGCTGGCGACATCGCCAGCTTCATGCCCGCCCATGCCATCGGCTACCGTCCATAATCCTACTTCAGGCATCGCCAGGCAGGCGTCCTCGTTAATCGCCCTCACCATACCGACATGGCTGCGACCGGCGGATGACCATTGAAAGTTCTTTTGCTGACCCATTGTTATTCCTCCGCTGCGGTGGCTAACTCATCCGGCCAATCGGCAATACCGATGAGTGATTGTTCATTCCAACCCCATTGCTGCCAATGACCCGCCAGCAGCGCCGCAAAGCCGACAACGGGTGGCATTCCATCACAAATCAGCAAACAACGGGCGATCTGATCAGAGCCGTCGGTCCACCACAAGCTGGGCTGAGCAAACCCTTGTTTAAGCAATTGGCTTGCCAATACTGTTGACGCCCGGAGTATATCCAGCGATTCCGGCAGCGGACAATACCAGGCGCTCCCAGTAGCGGCTCCAACCGCCGGGGTATCGGCATGGGGCGGTTGCGCCAAGGCCGCCACCTGTTGGCTAAACTCGTCCAGATCCAATTGATCGCGATCCAGCGCATCCAGCGCCAGATGTTCAAGCTGCTCGAACCACAGCGAGCTACTGATCGGCAACGCCAGCAAAGGCCAGTTTGGCGCGAGCGGCGCAGTGATCGCCAGCGGATAATAACGACCGACCCGATCCATGCTCGGCATCAGAATTCCAGCGCAGGCTAAGGGACCGCAAACGCCAGCCCCCAGCGCAAACCGCCAAATCGGGCTGGTGCAGTACAAATCGCGCCAGGATTCGCCCAGCTGGCTTTTACTTTGGGCTATTGCGGCTTGCAGCCAGGCATCCCACGGCTGCAAGAAGCTCTTGGGCAAATGGCGGCCAATGAAGTCACCCCGGCTGGGCAGCTTGCCAAAGAAGCCCGTCGTCGGCCATTCAGCAGCAGAATTCACAGTTGATCGGGGCACCGAAAACCCTCCAGTTCACGCGGGCGGAAGGGATTAATACTGCCGGGGGTGCGTAATTCGTAAATAGCCTGACGCCCACTCAGTTGGAAAATGATCCGGAATTGCCCAGTCGCCATCGGCTGAAGTTGCGCCTGATCCAGAAGCTTGAACCAGGCCCAGGGGCCCGTTTCGTTCAGTTGTGATGGGCCGCCCGCCAATGGCGGCAAAAAGTCAATCCGGGCCTGTCCCGATGAGCCGTTCCATTGCACATCGGCCACCCGCGCCGCCTGGCCGACGGTATAACTCAGGGTTTGGCCGTCCAGGCTGACGACTAACTGGCTGACATCAGCGCTGGTTTCAACCGGGGCCAACTGAAAACGCACCGTCGGCGTCTGACTGTTGCCGCTGAACAACGCATCGCGGATCGCGGCGGCGCGCTGGAACGCCTGCAACGCCTCTGGAGTGATGCTCTGCTCCGGGCCAGCCGGGCCGCGCCAGCGCCAACCGCCAGATGAGGTTTCCACATACGGTTGCAAGTGCTGCTTGAAAAAGCTGTCCATCAGGCCGTTGGGGCCAAAAAACCGGCCAAAACGCCGCCAGTGTGGCGTCCGGCGGCCCGGCTACCGTGCGGCTTACAGGCGGGGTGTTCGGCCCTGGCTACCCACTGAATGGTGTTGACCGGGACGTTGCCGCCTGGCGCAGAACCCGCAGCCGCGCCGCTCCATTGAATGGAACTGCGCGCCAGCGGATAGCGCCCGTTCAGGTTATCCTGAAAAAGGCGGCGATTTGCGCAGACCGCCACTGCGCATTAAGCCGGTCGCGCAGACTGCGGATCATGTCGGAACTGTCCTGGGCCAGCTTGTTCAGCAGAGTATTCAGGGGTGGCGGCTTGCGGGTGGCGTCTACCTGAAGCTGATTGACCACGCTGCCAAACTGATCCTTGAGCGCCGGCGACACTACGCCGTCAGGGCTGGATTCTCTGGCCCGGGCAATCGCGTTCATGTGGCTGTAGAGATCGTTAATAGCCGACAGCGTTTTGTCGAAAGGCGGGATCGCGCCGTCCGCGCCAGCAATTTCCCGATTGAATTGGGCGCCAAATTCCAGCAGACGGGGATCAAGCGTACAGGCTTGCAGCGCGGTATTGGCTGGAGCGGCTTTGCCATCGCCCAGAATACCGGCAATCTTGTCGGTCAGCGATTTGTCGGCAGGCGCGGCTTTGTTGGGGTCTGGCGGCGCAGGCGGTTTGTCCAGCGCCATTTCCCGGGACACTGTCTGCAACAAATTCCGCAGCGGCGAAGCCGGCGCGGACAGCACCTGCAAAATTTCCAGCGCCCCGTCCGGCTTATCAAACTCCTTAATCTTCAGATCAGCGAGCAAGTCCTGCCACTGGCGCAAATAATCATTCAAATACAGTCGGCAGACGCTGTCAGCGACCTGCTGCCGTTCGGTCAGGCTGCTGGAAACCTGCGCCGTCGTTCCCAGAATCCAGCTTTCATCGGCCAGTTGTCCCACCAGCTTGGGGCTTTCATTGAGAAAAACTGGTAATAACCGTTGTAGGTGTACAGGCCGGGAATGCCGACATTCAGCGGCTGGCCGCTCTTGCGGTCGAACACCCGGGGCGTATCCGGGCCAGCGGCAACAGTTAAGCCAATGTCAGGCGGCGCTCCCGCAGTGCGCTGATTCTGCTTGATCCGTTCGTAGATGCGTTGCGAGAGCGGAACCTGATTGAGCAGGGCGCGGGTGTTCTGGATCAGGGTATTGTCGAGCGCAATCGGTAATTGCAGAGGCGCTTGGGCCAATAGCGCATCCAGATGCGCCGACAACTGTTCACGCTGCTCACGGGTGATCGACCGGGGCAGATTCGCCTGCCAATCCTGCTCCTGCCACGCCTTGAACGCCTTGGCGTCAAACCGTTCCTGATTGTCCATCATCAGATAGATTTTAAGGGTGTCGTACAACGCGCCAGGGTTATCGGTGGTTTGCCGCAACCGTTCTTCCAGCCGCAGGATGATCCGGGGCAATAGCGCTTGCAGCAATAACCGCTGGTAAATCGCCTTCGCCTCGCCGCCGAGTTTATCGCCCTGATACAGGCCAAAGCCCATCAACCACGGCGCTCCCGCATCGCGCTCGCCATAACTGCCAGGAATGGCGCGGGCGGCATTCAGCAGCGGCAAGGCGGCGGACGGATCGGTCTGGTCAGGGGAGAGCGCCTGGATTTGCTTGACCACTTCCAGCCGCTGTTTCTCGACCGCCCGCACATACATCTCATTGCGGGCGTAGCTGGTCAGCCACAGCGCCGCTGCAATCACGGTAATCAGCAGCGCCGCCAGATACGCGCCGCGCTGAATCCAGGCCCGCCAGCGTTCGACCCGCAGGTTGGTCCCGGCAATTTCCGCTTCGGGAAAAACCACGTCGCGCAGCAGACGGGTGATGAAGTAGCTGCGGCCCTTGCCGGAGAAAGCGCCCAGACTCTGCCGGTGCAGACCGAAAGTCGAAGTGAGCGCACTCATCAGCCGATCAATCGGCGTGCCTTCCTGAGTGCCGCTGGTGAAGTACATCCCGCGCAGCAACACCCGCTCCTCGTAGCGGCTGGGTCGGAACACCTCCTTGAGAAACTGATCGGCCAGCAGCTTCAGTGCGCCGAACTGTTGCGGAAAGGTATAAATCAGATCGCGCCGCTGCGGATCGCGCTCTTCTTGCAGCCGTTGCACCATCCGGTCATTCAGCCGCCGCTCCAGCAGTTCGAATTCGGCGGCGACATGCTCCACTACGCCTTGCGGGTCGCTGGGCTCATCCATCGGGAAGGTCGCGCCCCACACCTGCGCCCGTTCTTCCTGACCCAGATCGCTGAAGAATTCAATGAAACCGGCGATTAAGTCCACCTTGGTGAACAGCACATAGATCGGAAAGCGAATGCCGAAATGCTCATGCAATTCCTGAACCCGCTGCTTGATCGCTATCGCCTGCGCGGTGCGTTCTTCATCGGATTGCCGCAACAAATCGGCCAGACTGATCGCCACGAAAGCGCCGTTGATCGGGCGGCGCTTGCGGTGCTTTTTCAGCAAATCCAGGAAGCCGCGCCAAGCCGCCCGATCCACTTCCTCATGACTGTCCTGAGTGGTGTAGCGCCCGGCGGTATCCAGCAACACCGCCTCATCGGTGAACCACCAGTCGCAATTGCGGGTGCCGCCTACTCCCCGCACCTTGCCCGCTCCGAGTGGAAAGCGCAGGCCGGAATTGATCAAGGCAGTGGTTTTTCCGGAGCCCGGCGGGCCGATGATGATGTACCACGGCAACTGGTAAAGATTCTGCCTTCGTCCGGCTTGTCCGCCCAGTTTTGCTTTTTTGAGGACGACCAGGGCTTCATCCAGTCCTTGCTTGAGCGTCGCGATTTCCTCGCCAGACGCGGCTTCCTCTTCCTTTTTGCGTTGCGCCTGAATCTTTTGATCATCGGCTGCCGCCGCCGCTTGACCGCCGCCCGCAGCACCCGCTTGACCCGCCAGATCGGCCAGCATGTTGCGGTTACTACGCAGAGTCTGGATATAGGTGACCAGTTGATACAACACCAGGCCGCTGCCAACCGTCATGATGGTGATAATGCGGCCGAGGTCGGAGCCGAGCGGGCTTTGTCCGGCGACCGAGATCAACGGTCCCAGATACCAAATCAGCGCAACAACGGCCAGAAAACCGAGGATGCCGATAAACCAGGGGTTGGTGAAAATGCCGAGTATTTTCTTCATGGCTCTTACCGTGTAACCCGCGCCAGCAGGATGATGTCCACGCGCCGGTTGAGCGCCCGATTCTGCGGCGTATCGTTGGCGGCGACCGGCTCGGTGTCGGCGCGGCCTTCGCCAATAAAGCGACTGGGATTGGCGCTGCCAATCATCAGGACTTGCACCACGCTGTCAGCGCGGGCCTTGGATAAATGCCAGTTTGAGGGAAATTGCAAAGTGCGAATCGGCACATTGTCGCTATGACCCGTCACCAGCACCCGGCCCTCCACCGTGTTCAACTCCTTGCCGATGCGCAACAGCAAGGGCAGCACCGTGGTTTTGACTTCAGACTTGCCGGAGTCAAACAGCCCGTCGCCGCGAATCCGCACGGTGGTTTTGTCGGCTTCCTCGATCACCTTGACCAGGCCCTGACGAATTTCCGGCTCCAGGAAAGTGCGCAAACCCTGCGACACCCGAATCAGATCGGCATTGGGCGCGGCGGCTTGACTACGGGCGCTTGCACCGCGACGCCGCCGCGCCGAACCATCGCCACGGTCTGGCCGCGCAGGCCGCTAAGTTCAGCCAGAACCGGATCGGAAGCATTGTTCAGCAACCAGTTGAATAGCGAATAGGCGATCAACAGCAAGGTTGCCGCCACCGCCGCCACCACCCACAACGGCACATAGCGAATCAGCGGATTGCGCTGTTCAATTACGCCGCGCCAGTGCGGGGACAATTCCCGCTCGAATTCGCCATGCGCGGTGCGAATGGCGTTGTAGGCGCGCTCGCGTTGCTCATCGAGCCGACTGCGCCCGTTTTCCAGCAACCGGTAACGGCCCTGGAAGCCGAACGCCAGACAGAGATACATCAGTTCCAGCAGATAGAGATTCTTGCGCGGGTCCAGAATGATCGAATCCAGCAGTTCAAAGAACCCTTCGCCACCCCGGGTTTCATTGTGAAAGGTGATCAGCAGGCTGTTTTCGCTCCACTGACTGGCCCGGCCCCACGGGGTGTTCAGCACCACCTCGTCAAGGGTGGTGCAAAGCACATAACGGGCGCGAAACACCGTTTTCTCGTCAATGCTGCGGTCGCGGGCGCTGACAGTAAACGCCTTCATTTCTTCGATCATTCGCTGCCGCAACCGCTCCGGATCAGGATGCGAAGTGGTGTTTTTCAGCCGGGTGATCAAGCTGAGCAACTGTGCGGCCACGGCCTCCAGCGGGTTCAGTCCAATGCCAATCGGGGCTGAAACAGCCGTGGGGACAGGCGGTGACAAATCCACCGAACGGGGCGGCGGAGCAGGCGGCGGAGCGGCGGGACTGGAACGGCGGCCGCCCGGCATGGGCCGGATGAGAGTACGGTCGCCTTCGTCCCCGTCAGCATTGGCAAACGGATCATCTATGGTCACGGGTCGCTACTCGATCACTCTTTGATAGCCCAAAATGCCATTTCCAGCTCCGGAAACTCGCCGCCAACATGAAAGGCGACGCCACCGGAGTTGAGAAGCTGTTTCCAGAATTCACTGCTGCGGTCAAGCCGGAAATAAATGAAATCAGACTGGTAAGGAATTTCTCGCGGCGCCACCGGCAGAGCGCTGACGCCGATTCCCGGCAGATGGTGATTGACAAACTGCGCGATGCGCTCCACCGGGCCAATTTTGACCTGGGTCGGGAAGCGGGTGCGCAACAGGTCCGCCGCCATGTCGGCGCGCACCGCCAGGATGAAGTTCGCCTTGGTCAGCAACGGCCGTTCGCGTTCGGTAATGATCGCCACTCGAATGCCGTACTGGCGTTCTTCAATTGGAATCCGAATCGCGGCCTGCTCCTCAACCAGACTGAGCGAGCGGCGCAGTTCGGCAATCAGCGGGGCGAAAGTCTTCTGCAAATCATCATGGTCGTAAGCCGGAAACGGCGCGGCCGCCGCTTGACCTTGCCGGTGAAGGTCGCCATTTCGCCGGCCAGTTGCAGGGCAATCTGATAAAACGTCTCCGGGTGCAGGCCCTGCATGGTCGCCAGATGCGCGAACAGCGGATCAAAGCGGTTGACAGTTTGCAAGCGTAAAACTGGGAGATGTCCACCCCGGCGCCGCGAGAGGCGCCCGCACCGGACACCCGTTCGGCCAGGGCGTCGCCGCGCTGGTGCAACAGACCCAGAATTTCGCCGATGAACCCGGTCAGGGTCGGGGTCGCCCGGCAGTCCAGACAGGGCGGCAGGTATTCGCTATCCAGCACCACTCGCTGATCCGGATGCTTTTCCACCACCCGGACGATCCCGATGCAGGCGTAGTCGCCCATATCCCTGGCGTCCAGGAACAACCGCAGCCGGGGTTCGCCGACTTCGACGAATGCGCTGTTATTGGCGGTATCCACATTGTTATCACGCACTTCGCGGGCCACGGCCCGGTAGCGGGAGGCGGTGTCCTGCTGGCCGCCGCTGCGCTCCACATCGGCCATTCCGGTCCGCCGCAGCGGCAAGGCCAGCATGATTCGGGTATCGCGCACGTCGGCGTCAATATCCAGCGCGGGCGGCGGTGGATCGCGATCCGGAATATCGAAGGGTGTGCCATCGGGCAATAACCCTCTGGCGGTGGTCAGGGCGATCTTGCCCAGCGCCAGTGCTTCCCGATCCAGCGCCAGCTCCGCCACACCCCAGTGATACGGACGCAGCGCGCCACAGGATTGCCGAGTAAAGGCTTCCAGGTAGCGATCCTGCTGTTGAAAATGCTGGGGGCGCAGAAACATCCCCTCAGACCATACAACCTTGCTGTACCAGCTCATGGCGATGTTGCTCGTCTTATCAGTATTAGAGAATTTGGCTTCGCGGTTTCTAAAGCCTAGCACCCAAACTGTAGAACGCTAACCCTGTTGGAACGAAGAACCGGGGTGGCGAAACCTAGCGGGTGCGCGACCGTTCTTCGTAGGCGCGGGCGAACTCATCGCCGAACAGTTCGTTGAAATCTTCTTCGGCTTCATGGGCAATCGTCCGGTACTCCGCCGTAAACAAATCCCAGTATTTGGCCTTGCGGTTGGCCGCCAGAATACTGTCGAGTACAGTCTGTTGCAGACGGGTTTCCAGATTGCTGGGATCAAACCGTTGCAGCAGACGATTGAGCGCCGACTGAATCCCGGCCATCACCGACAATTGATGCGCCTTGATGTCATTGAAGCCTTCGCGGACCGCCTGCACTGGCGACATGTAGGCGCCTTGCCGCCGGATCAGCAGCAGAGTCATCACCTCTTCCGGGGTGAGCGGCGGCTGGCCGGGCGGGGTCTTGAGCGGGTTATTTTCTATCGGGCCAATGTTGGTGCGATCCAGGCGAAACTCGCCTTTGATATCGCCGCGCGCCAGCAGAATCTCCATCAAACCCTGGGTCGTTTCCCGGAAGATCGCACCGAGATTTTTCATGATCTCCGGTAACTGATCATCAGACAGGCGGGCATGGGGCAATCCGGCCCCCTCCAGAAAGGCGTGGATCAGCGCTTTGGCGTCGGGGCCAACCGGCTCAGCCGCCACTGCGGCTTTGGCCGGTGGCTGAACTGGCGGCGGAGGCGGCGATGGCGTGGATGGTTTCGCAGCGACGGGAGGCGGTGGCGGTGGCGACTTTGGGGATTGATCAAGGGCTGGCGGCGCAGCGGGAGCGGCAGGAGCCATCCACCAGTCTTCGGGAATCACCGGCTCAGCCGCAATCGGGGCGGTTTCCGCTGCAACAGTCATGTTGACGGTTTCCGCTCGGTCGGCGAACGGATCAAACGCTGGCGCGGATTCAGCAGAGCCAGCCGTTGTGGGAACGACCGATGAGGGAACTGGCGGCGGTTGCAGCGATGAAGGCGACGCCTCGGCAATTAAGGCGGGCGGTTCAAAAAAGGCCCGATCCGGGGACATCAGATCGGCGGATGGTTCGGTGGCGACCGCACCGACGGCGGGCGACCGGGACGATGGCGAAATATCCAGCGATTCTCCGGCATCCTCGGCGTCTTCACTCAATAAATCAGAGAAGGACGGCTTGGCCAAACCCGGCGGAGCGCCTTCGCTGCCGAGACTGACTACGCCCGCAGCAGGCAGCGTGGATACGGCTGATTGCGGGATGCGCACAGGCAGCGCAACGTCGGTGATCGGTCCTTCCTGCGGGATTTCATCCAGTTCCGCCGCCGTAGCCAGCAGAGTCACGGCAATTTCATATTCGCCCAGAACAAAGCGGTCGCCATCATGAAGCCTGACGATTTCACTGCGACCGATGCGTTGTTCCGAGTCGTTCAGGTAAACCCCATTAGTGCTGTTATCAGTGAGGAAATACCCGCCATCCTGGTGATGAACAGTGCAGTGTTTACCCGACAGGATGCGTTCCGGGTCTTGCAGAATCCAGTCGCACTGCGCCGCCCGGCCGATGCTGATGGAGCCACGGTCGAGAATTTTGGTGGTTTCTTGTCCAGGCGACAAGCGTTGATAGCTGGTGATAGTCAGTTTCAGGGGCATGTCGCGCTTTCCATGAGCGGGGGCGCCGCTTTGACCGTTTATGGCGGAATTGAACAAATTGATTGTGGTCTGGATTGATCCCACAGGCTTACTACAATTGAGTTTATACCGACCAGGCAATCGCGCCAAGCAGAGCTATACTTGACTGGTCTACTAGAGATTATGACGAGGCCCATCTAACAATGAGCGTGATTGATACAGAACAGTTTTTAAGTCCGATTAGCCCTGAAGCGCCGTGCGGCGAGGATCTGGAATACGACGCGGCGTTTGTTGAGATGGAGAAGCTGGCGCAGGAAACTCCGGAACGTCAGTACGGCGGCACTATCGTTCCGGCGGAACCGCCTAACTGGCGCAGCGTCCGCAAAGCAGCGATCTCGCTTTTTGACCGAACCCGGGACTTGCGGGTAGCGGTGTATCTGACTCGCGCCATGCTGAATACCGATGGTCTGCCAGGTTTCGCCGACGGGTTGACACTGGTGGAGGGCCTGATCGAGCGGTACTGGGATCAAGTCTATCCCCGGCTGGACCCCGACGATGACAATGATCCGACCATGCGGGTTAACACCATTGTAACTCTGTGCGATCCAAACACCACCTTGCGCAGTTTGCGCGAGGCGCCGCTGGTCAGCTCACTGAAGGTGGGGCGCTTCAGTCTGCGCGATGTGCATATCGTCACGGGCGTTTTAACAGTTCCAAAAGGAAAAGATCAGCCGGAGCCGCCCACCCAAGCCAAACTGGACGCCGCCTTCCAGGACGCCAACCCGGAGGAAGTGCAGGCTACCGGGGCTTTGCTGACTGCTGCGGTGCAACGCTCTAAAAATATCGAGGCGGTATTAACTGATCGAGTCGGCGTCACCAATGCCGCTGATATGAGCGAGCTGGCCGCAGTTTTGAAGGAGATGCGGCAGGTGGTCGCTGATCAGATGCAAAGACTCGGGTTGGGCCAAACCGAAGAGGTTGTCGCTGCCGAGACTGAGACCGCCGAGGGCGATTCAGCGCCGGGGGTAAAGTCGGGCGGCAAGCAACGCCTGGTGCTGGAAGGCGAAATCACCAGCCGCGAAGACGCGATGCGGTTGCTGGATAAAGTCTGCGATTTCTTTGTGCGCTACGAACCATCCAGCCCCGTACCGTTTTTGCTGAAACGTGCTAGAACTTTAGGTACGAAAGACTTCATGGAGGTGCTGCTCGATCTCGCCCCTAGCGGGACTGATCAGGCCAAGCTGATTTTCGGTCTGCGCGATCAATAACCCTGCTGACGGCGTAGCAGTGGTCTCGTTGAGCAACAACGGTGTTTCTACTTTCCAAGAGGTGACGTTTCAATGGCTCAGAGCAGTCAGAAATTTATTGCCCGCAACCGGGCGCCCCGCGTACAGATTGAGTACGACGTGGAAGTGTACGGTTCGCAGAAAAAGGTGCAGTTGCCGTTTGTGATGGGCGTCATGGCCGATCTGTCCGGCAATCCCGCCGAGCCGCTGGCCCCGGTGGCCGACCGCAAGTTTCTCGAAATTGATGTGGACAATTTCGACAGCCGAATGAAGGCGATGAAGCCTCGCGCCGCGTTCCGGGTGCCTAACACCCTGACCGGCGAAGGTGATTTGAGCGTCGATCTGACCTTCGAGAGCATGGATGATTTTTCGCCGGCGGCGGTGGCGCGCAAGGTGGATTCCCTTAATCGCCTGCTGCAAGCCCGCCAGCAGCTCTCGAATCTGGTGACCTACATGGACGGCAAGACTGGGGCCGAAGAACTGTTGGCTAAGGTGCTGGCTGATCCCAGTTTGTTGCAAGCGCTGGCGTCGGCTCCCAAGCCGGAAAGCGCCGCCCCCGCCGCCGAGGAGTAACCTGACATGGCCGAAACCAGTTCGAGCGCCGAAGTCCAGGCCGCAGTCCAGACCCTGGAACCCACCGAATTCGCCTCACTGCTCCAGCGGGAGTTCAAGCCTAAATCCGATCAGGCCAAGGAGTCAGTCGAAAACGCCGTTCGCACCCTGGCCGAGCAGGCGTTGCAGAACACCGCGCTGATCTCCAGTGACGTGGTCAAGTCCATCGAGTCCATGATCGCGGCGCTGGATCGGAAGTTGAGCGAACAGCTCAATAAAATCATTCATAACCCCGAATTCCAGAAGCTGGAAAGCGCCTGGCGCGGCCTGCACTATCTCGTCAACAACACCGAAACCGACGAGATGCTGAAAATCCGCGTGTTGAATGTCGCCAAGAAGGATTTGCACAAGACGCTGAAGAAATTCAAGGGCACCGCCTGGGATCAGAGTCCAGTCTTCAAGAAGATGTACGAGGAAGAATACGGCCAGTTCGGCGGCGAGCCTTACGGCTGTCTGGTCGGCGATTACCACTTTGATCACAGCCCGACCGATGTGGAGCTGTTGCAGGAAATGTCGAAAGTGTGCGCCGCCGCCCACTGTCCGTTTATCGCCGGGGCCGCGCCGACGGTGATGCAGATGGATTCCTGGCAGGAATTGGCCAATCCGCGCGATCTCACCAAGATTTTCCAGACCCCGGAATATGCGGCCTGGCGCTCGCTGCGCGAATCCGACGATTCCCGCTATATCGGCCTGGCGATGCCGCGCTTCCTGGCCCGGCGGCCCTATGGCGCCAAATCCGATCCGGTCGAAGAGTTTGATTTCGAGGAAGATGTGGAGGGCGCCGATCATAACCATTACACCTGGGCCAACGCCGCCTATGCGATGGCGACCAACATCAACCGGGCCTTCAAGCTGTATGGCTGGTGCACCCGGATTCGCGGGATCGAATCGGGCGGCGCGGTGGAGAACCTGCCCACCCACACCTTCCCGACCGACGACGGCGGCGTGGACATGAAATGCCCGACCGAAATCGCCATCAGCGACCGGCGCGAGGCGGAACTGGCCAAGAACGGCTTCATGCCGCTGATTCACAAGAAGAACACCGATTTCGCCGCCTTTATCGGCGCCCAGTCGTTGCAGAAGCCCGCCGAATACGATGACCCGGATGCCACCGCCAACGCTAACCTGTCGGCTCGGCTGCCCTATCTGTTCGCCACCTGCCGCTTTGCCCACTTCCTCAAGTGCATGGTGCGCGACAAGGTCGGTTCGTTCAAGGAACGCAACGACATGCAGGCTTGGCTGAATAAGTGGATCATGAACTATGTGGTCGGCAATCCCGATTCCGCCGGTGAAGAAACCAAGGCCAAGAAGCCGTTGTCGGCGGCAGAAGTGGTGGTCGAGGAGGTTGAGGGCAATCCTGGCTACTACACTTCCAAGTTCTTCCTGCGGCCGCATTACCAGCTTGAGGGCTTGACCGTATCGCTGCGGCTGGTTTCCAAGCTGCCGTCGGGCAAGGGCGGCTAGGCCGGGCCAATGTGGTCAGCAGCGGTTCAGTCTGGTGTGAACCGCTCCGGCGAAGGCAGAGTCATAGTGGTTTTATAGTTAAAAATCAATACTTTATTTTTTGGCATGGGGGATGCATTAGTACAGGCAAGGACAATCACCGCGTTGAGCGGCAGGGAAGCCGCAGAACAGACAGCGGTGGTTTTTTCAGCACTCACCGTCGCATCAGCGACTTTTCATCGAAGCAAACCTGAACCATCACTGCAAGCGAGGAAATGATCATGGCTGTTGACATGTTTCTGAAGATCGGCGACCTGAAAGGCGAAGCCCGTGACAGCGTACACAAGGAAGAAATTGACATCCTGGCGTGGAGCTGGGGCCTGAGTAACTCTGGCACCGCCCATGTGGGCGGCGGCGCCGGGGCCGGCAAAGTCAATGTGCAGGACATCTCTGTCACCAAGTATGTTGACAAGGTATCCGCAGACCTGTTGCTGGCTGGTTGCAATGGCAAACACTTCCCGGAAGCTACGCTGACCGTCCGCAAGGCCGGCGAAAATCCGGTGGAGTACATCGTCATCAAGATGACCGATGTGCTGATCACGTCCGTTTCCACCGGCGGTTCGGGCGGCGAGGATCGGCTGACCGAGAATGTCTGCCTGAACTTCGCCAAGGTCGAGTTCACCTATACGCCGCAGAAGGCCGATGGCACCGGCGATACGCCAGTGCTGATGGGCTGGAATATCGCGGAAAACATCAAGGTCTAACGGCTTGGGCCATGCGCCCGCCGAGAGGAAAAGCCCGCAAGGGTTTTTTCTCCCGGACCAACGCCGGGAGCCTGCGGGTTCCCGGTTCTTCAGTTTTCCAACGCTGTCGCCCGGAGAACCGCACCCCATGCAGGCATTTGATTTATTGCGCGAAGGCCGCCCCCAGGAGGCGTTGCAGTCGCTGCAGGCCGAGATTCGCAAAACCCCGGCCGACCCGAAGCTGCGGGTTTTTCTGTTCCAACTATTGGCGGTGCTCGGTCAGTGGGATCGGGCGTTAACCCAGTTGAATGTCGCTGGCGAAATGGACGCCGAAACGCTGCCGATGGTGCAAACCTACCGCGAAGCCCTGCGCTGCGAGGTGTTGCGCGCCCAGGTCTTTACCGGCCAACGCTCGCCGCTAATCTTTGGCGATCCTGAACCGTGGATGGCTTTGTTGCTGGAAGCGCTGCGTCTGACTGCCGCCGGTCATCACGCCGAGGCGCAAACCACCCGCGAACAGGCGTTCGAGACTGCGCCGACGACGACCGGCATCCTGGATGATCAACCGTTCGCCTGGATCGCCGACGCCGATCCGCGACTGGGGCCGATGCTGGAAGCCATTGTCAACGGCCGTTACTACTGGATTCCCCTGCAACACATTCAGACGATTTGTCTGGAGCCTCCTGCCGATTTGCGCGATTACGTCTGGATGCCGGCGCAATTCACCTGGGGCAATGGCGGCGAAACCGTGGGGCTGATTCCGGCCCGTTATCCCGGTTCGCAGGACAGCGTCGATCCGCTGGTGCAACTGGGGCGCAAGACCGACTGGCTGGAATGCGAAGCCGAAACCTGGCTGGGAATGGGCCAGCGAGTTCTGGCCACGGATCAGGGTGAATATTCCCTGCTCGATATTCGACGGATTGAATTACAGGTAGCCGCGATCCCGGATGAGGCGGGCGATGGCTGATCTGACCCCCAAAGATCGGTTGCAGCCCTCATTGCTGGATCGGCTGACCGATGATGAACCCGATAAAAAACAGGAATCCCGCGAGAAGCGGGTGTTGTCCGCCAATCGGCTGCGGGAATGCGTGTTGCGCGATCTGGCCTGGTTGTTGAATTCAGTGCAAATGCCGGTCAGTGAAGAGATTGATCGTTACCCGTTTGCAGCGCACTCGGTCATCAATTATGGCCTGCCGCCCCTGTCCGGCAATGTTGTTTCCGGTCTCGACATCAAGGAATTGGAAAACATCATGCGTCAGGCCATCCGCGATTTTGAACCGCGCATTCTGCGCAGTTCGGTCAAGGTTCGAGCGGTTCTGGCGCGGGATTTAATGACGCATAACACCTTATCTTTCGAGATTAGCGGCGATTTGTGGGCACAGCCCTTGCCCTTGCAACTCTATCTAAAAACTGAAATTGATCTGGAAAACGGCCAGGTCAGAATTGAAGAAACCAGTCCTTCGAGCGCACATTAATGGATGCCCGCCTGCTCCAATACTACAACCGGGAACTGCAACACCTGCGCGAAATGGGCGGGGAGTTCGCCCGCGAATTCCCGAAAATCGCCGGTCGGCTGGGACTGGATACGTTTGAATGCGCCGATCCCTATGTCGAGCGGCTGCTGGAAGGCTTCAGCTTTCTGGCGGCGCGGGTCCAGCTCAAGATTGACGCCGAATTTCCGCGCTTTACCCAACATCTGCTGGAAATCATCTATCCGCATTATCTGGCCCCGACCCCATCAATGGCTGTGGTCCGCTTTGACCCCGATCCTACGGAAAGCACTCTGGAACAGGGTTTTGTGCTGCCGCGAGGCCATGCCCTGTTTAGCGTTCTGGGCAAGGGCGAGCGCACCGCCTGCGAATATCGCACTGCGCATCCGGTGACGCTGTGGCCGCTGGAACTTACCGAAGCGCACTACTTCGCGGGCAAGGAACCGGTGGCGCTGCTTGATCTGCCCGATTTACACAAAGTCCGATCCGGCATCCGCTTGCGGCTGCGCACCACCCTGCCCAATCTGCCTTTCAGTAAATTGCCGCTGGATCGGTTGCACCTGTACCTGCACGGCAGCGACTCGTTGCCCATGCGCCTGTATGAGCAGATTTTGGCCAATGCGGTGCTGGTGGTGGCGCGACCGGCGCAACGGCCAGCGCCCTGGCATCTGACGATTCCCACCAGTGGCATTCAACGGCTGGGTTTCGAGGAAGAGCACGCGCTGTTGCCCGATGTGCCGCCGTCATTTCAGGGTTACCGCCTGCTGCATGAGTATTTTGCCTTGCCGCAGCGCTATTTGTTCGTGGAACTGGGCGGACTGGGACCAGCGGTGCGGCGCTGCGCCAGCAACGAACTGGAAATCCTGATTCTGTTGAACCGGGCCGATCCGGTGCTGGAAAACACCGTGACCGCCGCTAATTTCGCCTTGTTCTGCACCCCGGCGATCAATCTGTTTCCCAAGCGCGCCGACCGGATTCACCTCAGCGATCAGGTTTCTGAACATCATGTGTTGCCGGATCGCACCCGACCGCTGGATTTTGAGGTTTATCAGGTTGCCAGCGTCACTGGCATTGGCGAACAGAATGAGGAGCAGGAATTTCTGCCGTTCTATGCCCGTCACGACCGGTTAAGCCGACCGGAACAGCGGGCCTTTTACACCGTGCATCGGCAGGCGCGTCTGCTGTCCAGCCATCAGCGCCGGGTTGGACCGCGTTCCAGCTATATGGGCAGCGAGACCTTTGTGGCGCTAGTAGACGCTGATGAAGCGCCTTATCGCAGCAATTTGCGGCAGTTGGCGGTGACCACGATCTGCACCAACCGCGACTTGCCGCTGCACATGCCAGTCGGGCGCGGCGACACCGATTTCACCCTGGCGTCCGGCGCGCCGTGCGGGCGGTGCGCTGTCTGGCCGGCCCGACCAAGCCGCGTCCATCTCATGCCCACGGTGATGCGTCCTGGCGCTTGATTAGCCATCTGGCGCTCAATTACCTGTCGCTGGCCGATAGCGACGCCCGCCAGGGCGCGGTGGCCTTCCGCGAGTTGCTGGCGCTGTACGGCGATTTGGCCGAAGCCGCGACCCGGGTTCAGATTGACGGGGTTCATTCGATTAAGGCGACGCCGGTCACGCGCCGCGCCCCGATTTCTGGCCCCATCGCTTTTGCCCGTGGTCTGGAAGTAACGATAACGCTGGACGAAAACGCCTTTGAAGGCGGCGGTATTTTCCTGATGGGAGCGGTGCTGGAACGCTTTTTCACCAAGTACGCTTCGATCAACTCTTTTACTGAAACGGTCGTTCGTTCCACCGAACGCGGCGAGATTATGCGATGGTCAGCCCGGATCGGACGGCGACACACGCTGTAAACGACAACCTGTTTGAGACCTTGCGGCGCACACCGTATGCGTTTCACATTTTTCAGGCGCTACGGCGGCTTGAATGCCGCTATCGGGATCGCCCGCGCTTTGGGCAGTCCATCCGGCTGGCGGATGACCCCATCCGTCTGGCGCAGCAGCCCTCAATGGCGTTTGCGCCCGCAACGCTGGCCGAGTTTGTTCCCGGCGACGATGAGCATCCGCCGCGACTGTACCAATACTTCCTTGGGCTATTTGGACCGAACGGCCCGTTACCGCTGCACCTGACTGAATACGTCCGCGACCGCAGCCGCAATTCAACCGATCACACCTTGGCTTGCTTCGCCGATCTGTTTCATCACCGGATGCTGTGCCTGTTTTACCGGAGCTGGGCTGACGCACAACCGACGGTTAGTTATGACCGGCCAGACAGTGACCGCTTTAAGACTTACGTCGGCGCTCCGTTTGGCATGGGGACGCCCGCGCTGTGGGATCGGGATGCGGTTCCCGATTTAGCCAAATTTCATTACGCCGGGCGGCTGGTGTGCCAGACCCGCAATCCCGAAGGACTGCGGGCGATTCTGGCCGATTTTTTCCGATTGCCGGTGGAGATAGAGAGCTTCGTCGGCCACTGGCTGCCGCTGGACGAGAAAAGTCGCTGCCGTCTGGGCGAAACCCCGAATACCGGCCTGCTCGGAATGACCGCCGTGATCGGTGACCGGGTGTGGGATTGCCAACATAAATTTCGGATTGTGATCGGCCCGATGCCGCTGGCGGAATTCCAGCGATTCCTGCCAGGCAATGACAGTCTGCGACGTCTGGTCGCCTGGGTGCGTAATTACATCGGCGATGAACTGATCTGGGATTTCAACCCAATCCTGAAAAAGGAAGAGATTCCGCCGTTGATGCTGAGTGAAGGAACCCGGCTCGGCTGGACGACCTGGCTGACCAGTGAGCCGTTGCTGAATGATGCGGATGATCTGAAGCTGGATGCCGTCACCTACTGTAATTAAGAAGCGCTCGGCAGGTAACCCGGTTTACCACCCCATACCTGTTTCCTGAACCCTATAACCACTTAAATTCATGGAGTCTGAAGTTATGGCCGAAATCAGTCGCGTCGCCCTGTTCGGGAAGTTGAACAGTCTGGGCTACAAAGCCATCGAAAGCGCTACCGTATTCTGCAAACTGCGCGGCAATCCCTATGTGGAACTGGCGCATTGGTTTCACCAGATTCTGCAACTGCCGGATTCAGACCTCCATCGCGCAATTCAGCATTTCAATCTGAACCCGTCCAAGGTCGCCAAGGATTTCACCGAGGCGCTGGATCGGTTGCCACGCGGCGCGACTTCGATTTCCGACCTCTCCGCGCATGTGGACGCGGCGGTTCGGGAAGGCTGGGTTTACGCGACGCTGCTGTTTAACGATTCGCAAGTGCGCACCGGCTATTTGTTGATCGGCATGTTGAAAACGCCCGATTTGCGCAATGCGCTGCTGGCGATGTCCCGCGAATTTGAGAAGGTGAAACTGGAACCGCTGACCGAAGAATTCAGCGCGATTATGGGCGCTTCGCCGGAAAGCGGGATGCGCGCCAGCGATGGTTCGCAGGTCGGCGGCGGCGCAGCGCCGGGCGAAGCCAGCGAAGCGATGGCTCCAGCGCAGATGGGCAAGCAGGAGGCGCTGCAACGGTTCTCGGTGGATTTGACCGACCGGGCGCGCAAGGGCGAACTCGATCCGATTGTGGGCCGGGACGAAGAAATCCGGCAGATCGTGGATATTCTGATGCGCCGCCGCCAGAACAATCCGATTCTGACCGGTGAAGCGGGCGTTGGTAAAACCGCTGTCGTTGAAGGTTTCGCCCAGCGCATCGGTCTCCGGCGATGTGCCGCCGCCGCTGAAAGACGTGACCCTGCGGGTGCTGGATGTGGGCCTGTTGCAGGCCGGAGCCAGCATGAAGGGCGAATTTGAAAACCGGCTGCGGCAGGTGATTGACGAAGTGCAATCTTCAGTCAAGCCGATCATTTTGTTCATTGACGAAGCGCACACCCTGGTGGGCGCGGGTGGCGCAGCCGGCACTGGCGATGCCGCCAACCTGCTCAAACCGGCTTTGGCGCGGGCAAGTTGCGCACCATTGCCGCCACCACCTGGGCGGAATACAAGAAGCATATTGAGAAAGACCCGGCGCTGACCCGCCGTTTTCAGGTGGTGCAGGTCGGCGAGCCGAGCGAAGAAAAACCATTCTGATGATGCGCGGCATGGTGTCCACGATGGAAAAACATCATCGGGCGCAAATTCTCGACGAGGCGCTGGAAGCGGCGGTCAAACTCTCGCATCGCTATATTCCAGCTCGGCAGTTGCCCGATAAAGCGGTCAGTTTGCTGGATACCGCCTGCGCCCGCGTCGCGATCAGCCTTCATGCCGTGCCCGCCGAAGTGGATGACAGTCGCCGCCGCATTGAGGCTCTGAACGTCGAGCTGGAAATTATCGGACGAGAAACAGCGGTCGGAATGGAGACTGCGCAGCGATTGACCGATGCGACCGAGAAATTGCAGGCCGAACAGACGCGACTGGCGCTATTGGAAGATCGCTGGCAGAAGGAAAAAACGCTGGTCGATCAAGTGCTGGAACTGCGGGCCAAGCTGCGCGATGGCGGCCAGGTGGACGCGGCGGCGACTGCCGAAGCGGATCCGCAGCGGCAAAACTGGCTGACTGAATTAAAGGCGCTACAAATCCAGTTGCATGAATTGCAGGGCGAAAAACCGCTGATTCTCCCCAGCGTAGACGCGCAGGCGGTGGCTTCCGTCGTCGCTGACTGGACCGGCATTCCGGTCGGGCGGATGGTCAAGAACGAGATCGAAACGGTTCTCAAGCTGGCCGACAATCTGGAGCAACGCATTATCGGCCAGCGTCACGCTTTGGACATGATCGCCAAGCGGATTCAGACCTCTCGCGCCGGTCTGGACAATCCCAACAAACCCATTGGCGTATTCATGCTGGCGGGCACGTCCGGCGTCGGCAAGACTGAAACCGCGCTGGCGCTGGCGGAAACGCTGTACGGCGGCGAGCAGAACGTCATCACCATTAACATGAGCGAATATCAGGAAGCGCATACGGTTTCGACCTTGAAAGGCGCGCCGCCCGGTTATGTCGGTTATGGCGAAGGCGGGGTATTGACCGAAGCGGTGCGGCGGCGTCCCTACAGCGTGGTGCTATTGGACGAAGTAGAGAAGGCTCATCCCGACGTGCATGAAATTTTCTTCCAGGTGTTTGATAAAGGCTGGATGGAAGACGGCGAAGGCCGGGTGATTGATTTTAAGAATACCCTCATCCTGCTGACCACCAACGCGGGCACTGATCTGATCATGGGCATGTGCAAAGACCCGGATTTGATGCCAGAGCCGGAAGGCATTGCTAAAGCCTTGCGCGAACCCTTGCTGAAAGTGTTTCCGCCCGCGCTGTTAGGTCGCCTGGTCGTTATTCCCTATTACCCGCTCAGTGATGAAATGATTGGCGCGATTGCCCGCCTGCAATTGGGCCGCATCGCCAAGCGGATTAAGGAAACCCGCAAGATTCCATTCAGCTATGACGATGAGGTGATTAAGCTGATTACCAGCCGTTGCACGGAACTGGAAAGCGGCGGGCGGATGATTGACGCGATCCTGACCAATACGGTATTGCCGAAAATCAGCGAGGAGTTCCTGCGGCGAATGATGGAAGGGAAACCCATTGAACGGGTGCATGTGACTGTTGCGGACGGTGAATTTGGGTACGGGTTTGAGTGAGAACCGATAACCGTTCTTGGAGGTTGTCATCGGAAACAGTTCCTGACAACTTCTAAGAGGCTGTGCAAAAACTAACTAACTGATTAACAAGGGATGTAGGGCGGGTTTTAACCCGCTAAGGCCAGTTGAAACCGGCCTCACAACTTGACTAATCAACGACTTGGTTTTTGTACAGCCTCTAAAAAGATCGGCACAAAATCGGGTGGAAATGTTTGGTTAAGTACTGTGGCAGGAGCATTACCTCAACGCACGAAATTCATGGAGTTAACGGTTATGGCGAAAGATGCGGTGGTTCGCTTCACAGACACCCTTGCAGAGATGCGCACCCTTGGCATCCCTGCGCTGACCAACATGGCTGAATGTATTCGGCGGGGAACGGCCTCCCGTACAGAAGTAATGCGCGACATCGGTACCCACCTGTCACTGGGGTTCTACTGGAACCACAGCGATGAGAACAGGGAGCAACGCAAGCTGGTGCGGGCCTGTCTCATGTTGCGCGTAATTCTGGGT
>JAAUTD010000116.1 GCA_012031845.1 Synechococcaceae cyanobacterium SM1_2_3 | reverse complement strand
GTGATCACGGCAACGGGCAAATTGGGGCGCTGTTTCTGGATCTGCGCCACCAGTTCGAGGCCACTGCCATCTGGCAACCGCAGATCAGTGATGCAGAAGTTAAAAGGCTGGCGCTTGAGCAGGGCGCGGGCTTCGTTCAGGGTTTCCGCCGGCAGGCACTCGACGCCCAGCGGTAACAAGGTCATTGCGATCAGCTCGCGGATGTCGGCTTCATCATCAACGATCAAGGCGCTGCAAACATCCATCACTCCGTCTCCGGGGCTAATAAGTGAGTGGGCGCGAAGGTGATGCGGAAACAGCTACCGCCCTCGGCGCGGGGCAGATATTGCAACTGGGCGCGGTTGGCCTCGCACAGTTCACGGGTCAGATACAGGCCTAGACCGGTGCCTTTGGCCCGGGTGGTAAAAAAGGCTCGAAAAGTTTAACCAGATTCTCGGCGGCAATGCCTGGACCCGCATCGCAGACTTCGAGAAACGGGGTTAACCGTCCATGATCCAGACCAGCGCATAGGCCAATCTGTGAAGTTTCACCGGGACGAACGCCGTGCTGACAGGCATTGGCGCACAGGTTCCATAACACCTGTCGCAACTGATGCGGATCGAAACTCACCGCTAAATCGGCCGGTTGCACCTCAATCGTCCACACCGGTAGGGAACCCTCCACCTCACAGGCGAATTCCTGGCGAAAAGTCTCCAGCCACGACGCCAGCGCCAACCGTTCCGGCTTGACCCGGTCGCGGCGGGTCAGATCGAGGACATCAGTGATAATGCGGTTGGCGCGCTTGACATTATCATGAATGATTTGCGCCAGTCGTTGATCAGTGGTTTTGGCGCTGACCGATTCCTCAACAATTGCGCAGCGTGACTAATCGCCGCCAGCGGGTTGCGAATTTCATGAGCAATGCCGGCAGTCAGCCGTCCCAGCGCCGCCAGCTTAATCTGTTGCAGCCGCTCGGCCGCCTGGGCCGAATCTTCCAGCAGGATCAGCGTCGTCGCCGCCTGCCGCCCACTGAGTCCGGTAAAGCGCGGAATCAGCTCCGGGCGATGATCCACCGGGCGAAAAGCGGGAACTTCCAGCCCACCCCAGTCGCGCCAGGTGCGCAGGAGCCGGGTCAGCGGCGGCGACAACGCATCCAGGGTCATGCCGGTTTCCGCCTCTGGCTGATCCAGCATCGTCTTGGCGGTATCGTTCAACAGCACCACCTGACCGGAAGTGTCAACCACGACCACGCCGCTCTGCAAGTGGCGAATGATGCCCTGATTCAGTTCAGCCACCTCCAGCAACTCGAAGGTGCGGCGGCGGGCCAGCGCCTCGCTCCGCCGCGCCCGTTCCGCCAGCGCATAAGTCAGCACCGCAGCAATGAACAGCGCCGCCCCCAATACTCCCAAGCGAACCAGATCATCGGTTGCATTACGCAACTGGGTAGTCAGGATGCGCCAAAGGTTCAGATCGGTTATAGACCAGGCCAGCGCGCTCTGCCATTGGCTCACCAGCCAGGATGCGGTCAGCAGAAAAAAACCCAGCGCCGCCGCCAGCAAGGCGGAACTGAGCGGCAGCAGAATGCCGCTGGCGGCGACCGCAGTGATTAACAGGCTGTTCAAGCTGCTGTTGAGGCCGCCGGAGGCGTGGATCATGACAATCAGCGCCAGCAAGTCCACCAACATTTGCAGATGCGCCTGCACCGCCAGCCGGGGTCGCCGCCAGTAACTGCCCCCGATAGCCAGCAAGGTGAGTCCCATATAGATCAGCGTTGCGCCCAGAAACAATTCTGGAGTCTGCTTACCGAACAATCGGTTATGTTCATCCAGCCCGAACACGGTCAACAGGATCACCGCCAGCACCAGCCGATAGATATGCGAGGCTCGAAATACTCGCCAAAGCTGACGGCGGTCGGGAAAACGGTCGGTCTCAATTCCAGCCAGGGGGTCAAAAATAGTCATCAGCAGCAGCGCATGGCAGTGAACACATGGATGGGCAGGCAGTTGTTCCCTATTATTCCTTCATTATAGTGAGCGTACATCGCCCGCTATGGAAAGCCATCACCCGCTATAGAAAGCCATCATGTTATGGAACGTGAAGATTAGGGTTTTTCGCGATAGAATAGCCGCTCCAACTGAAAGGGGGATGTAATCCGCATGAACCTTCATGAATATCAAGCAAAAGAGCTGCTGAATAAATTCGGCGTGGCGATTCCCGGCGGCATCAAGGCCTCTTCCCAGCAGGGAGCGGTCGAGGCGGCCAAGGCAGTGCGAGAAAAGGGGCCGTGGGTGGTCAAGGCCCAGGTTCACGCTGGCGGTCGCGGCAAGGCCGGCGGCGTCAAATTCGTTCGCACCATTCAGGATGTTGAAGAAGTAGCCGGTCGGCTGCTGGGTTCCACCCTCGTCACTAAACAAACCGGCTCGCAGGCGTCCCGGTTCACGCCCTGCTGATTCAGGATGGTGTGGACATCGCCAAGGAATATTACCTGAGCTGTCTGGTGGATCGCGCCAAGAAGCGCATCGTCTTCATCGGCTCGTCCGAAGGCGGCATGGACATTGAGGAAGTCGCCGCCAAGACCCCGGAAAAAATCCTGACTATCGCCATTGATCCGATTGTCGGCATCCAGCCCTATCAGTGCCGACAACTCGGCTTCCAGATGGGGATGAGCAAGGAAGAAATTCCGCAAATGGTCAAGATCATGACCGGCGTCTACAACACCTTCGTGCATAAGGATTGCAGCCTGATCGAGATCAACCCGCTGATTCTGGAAAAATCCGGCCAGTTGATGGCGCTGGACGCCAAGGTCAGTCTGGACGACAACGCCCTGTACCGGAATCAGGACGTGGCCGAACTGCGCGATCCCACTCAGGAAGACGAGCGCGAACACATCGCCCACGAAATCGGCCTGAACTATGTGGCGCTGGATGGCAACATCGGCTGCATGGTCAATGGCGCGGGTCTGGCGATGGCGACGATGGATGTATGCAAGCTGCACGGCGGCGATCCAGCCAACTTCCTGGACGTAGGCGGCGGCGCGACGGCTGATCGGGTGGCGCGGGCGTTCAAGCTGATTCTGTCCTCGGACAAAGTTAAGGCCATTCTGGTCAACATTTTCGGTGGCATTGTCCGCTGCGACACCATCGCCGAGGGTATTATCGCGGCGGTCAAGGAAGTAGGTCTGACCCTGCCGGTGGTGGTGCGGTTGCAGGGCACCAACGTCGAGGCCGGACGCGAAATGCTGGCCCAGTCCGGCATGAACATCATGACCGCTGATGACCTGACCGACGCCGCCAAGATGGCGGTCGCCGCAGCCGCCCAATAAGCGCGGCTGAATCCCGGCTCCCCCCACTGACAAGGAACATAGCGAACCATGAGTATTCTGATCAATAAGAACACCAAGGTGATCTGCCAGGGTTTTACCGGATCCCAAGGCACCTTCCATTCCGAGCAGGCGATAGCCTATGGCACCAACCTGGTCGGCGGAATCAGCCCCGGCAAGGGTGGCAGCACCCATCTTGGCAAGCCCGTGTTTAATACTGTCGCCGATGCTGTCGCCGCCACCGGCGCTGACGCCACCATGATTTATGTGCCCGCCGCGTTTGCGGGCGACGCCATTCTGGAAGCAGCCGATGGCGGCATCAAGGTCATTGCCTGCATTACCGAAGGCATCCCGGCGCTGGACATGCTGAAAGTCAAAGCCGCTCTGACCACCAACTATCCGGGCGTGTATCTGATCGGCCCCAACTGCCCCGGCGTGATTACCCCCGGCGAATGCAAGATGGGCATTATGCCCGGCCACATTCACCTGCCCGGCAAGATCGGCATCGTCTCGCGCTCCGGCACCCTGACTTATGAGGCCGTGTGGCAGACCACGCAAACCGGATTAGGTCAGAGTAGCTGTATCGGCATCGGCGGCGACCCGATTCACGGCATGAGCTTCGTGGACGTGCTGACCCTGTTCAAGGACGATCCGCAGACTGAAGGCATCGTGATGGTCGGCGAAATCGGCGGCAGCGCCGAAGAAGACGCCGCTGCGTTCATTCAGGCCAACATCAACAAGCCGGTTGTCGCCTATATCGCCGGCGTCACCGCTCCGCCCGGCAAGCGCATGGGTCATGCCGGCGCCATCATCATGGGTGGCAAGGGCACTGCGGCTGACAAGTTTGCGGCGCTGGACGCGGCAGGCTGCACGATTGTTCGCTCTCCCGCCGATATTGGCGCAGCAATGAAGAAGTTCTTCAGTTAAAAATGGGTTCGTTCTCGCTGCTCTTTTTTTAGGGATGAAAGGAGCAGCGGGCGAAAGCTTGATTGAAGATCACAAATTGCAAGGCAGGTTAAGCAGAATGTAACCTGCCTTGTTGGTTTTTAGCATCCTTTGATGTTTTAGGATCAGGATGAATGGATTTTGAGATTGTCGGCGATCTCAGGCAAATTGAAGTGATAGCGATTGGTCAGGGTATCCGCGATTTGGATCGCTTGCGCAAGTATTATGGCGCTGGCCGCTGGCGTAAATTGAAAGGCTTCGCTACTGTTCGGCTGTTGGATGGTTCGCTGCATCTTGCAGAATTGCATTGGTATGAAGCGCATGGTATCGGGCGGAAGGAGTATAAATTAAAGTTCCCATTGCTGGATTGACCAATGAATACACCACTGAAACCATCATTCGCCGTGTGCCTGAACAACGAAGGTTATAAAGCTGCCTTGGAAATAGGTAAGCTTTATCGTGTGATTTGCGATGAGCAAGCTGCACAACAGGGTTATCTGCGGGTTATTGATGAAAGCGGCGAGGACTATGGTTATACCGCCGACCGATTTTTTCTGCTGGAACTACCTCCCACATTGGAAAAAGCCTTGGTTAAGGCATTAACCGACTAACCCGTTCTGCTTGGGCGAATTTCAGATTTTATGGACAATTTTTCCTCTTCCCTCCGCGTTGTCATGGCCCAACTGAATTTGCTGGTGGGCGACATTCCGGGCAACACCACTAAAATCATTGCCGCCGCGATAGACGCCCGCGACCGGCTGCAAGCCGAAGCGATCGTATTCCCCGAACTGACTATTGCCGGTTATCCACCCGAAGACTTATTGCTACGGCCCGGCTTTGTGAATCAGGTGGAACCGGCACTGCAAAGATTATGCACTGAGATTCAAGGTATTGCCGCTATTGTTGGTTATCCGGCAGTGACTCCAGAAGGCTTGCGCAATTCAGCGGCCATTATTAGCAATGGCGTCATCCAGGCGATTTATCACAAGCAGTTATTGCCCAATTATGGCGTGTTTGACGAGAAGCGCTACTTCATTGCTGGCGCAGAACCCACCGTGATAACGATAAAGGGCGTGCGAGTCGGCATCACGATTTGTGAAGACGTATGGCAACCCGATCCGGTGCAAAAAGCCGCTCATGCGGGTGCGCAACTGCTGCTGAATCTCAATGCCTCGCCCTTTCACGCCGGCAAAGGCCAATTGCGGCTGGAAATGCTGCGTCAGCGCGTTGCGGAAAGCGGCATTCCCATTGTTTATGTCAATCTGATCGGCGGCCAGGATGAATTGGTATTCGACGGTCATTCGCAAGTGGTGAATGGACGCGGCGAATTGACTCAGCGCGCGCCATTTTGCGCAGAAGGTTTATATCCCGTGGACTTCACCACAGGCGCGACGGTGGAACCCATACCGGGCGAGATTGCTGAAGAACCGTCCGAAGAAGCCGCGATTTATCAGGCTTTAGTGCTGGGCGTGCGCGATTACGTTAATAAAAACGGCTTTCCCGGCGTGGTGCTGGGATTATCGGGCGGGATTGATTCGGCGTTGACGCTGGCGATAGCGGTGGACGCCTTGGGCGCAGATCGGGTCGAGGCGGTATTGATGCCGTCGCGCTATACCGCTGAGATGAGCAATACCGATGCGGAAGAAGAAGCGCTGGCGCTGGGAGTCCGCTATCGGTTAATGCCCGTATTGAACCCGCTTTTCAGGCGTTTCTCGGCATTCTCCAACCGGTATTGGCGGGATTGCCGCCAGACGCTACCGAAGAAAACATTCAGGCGCGCTGCCGGGGCGTATTGCTGATGGCGATTTCCAACAAGACCGGCAGGATGGTTTTAACCACCGGCAATAAGAGCGAGACGGCGGTCGGCTATTCAACCTTGTATGGCGATATGGCCGGCGGTTTTGCGCCCATCAAGGATGTGCTGAAAACGATGGTCTACCGGCTGGCGGCCTATCGCAATTCCTTATCGCCGGTTATTCCGCAACGGGTGTTTGATCGTCCGCCATCGGCGGAATTGCGCCCGGATCAGACCGATCAGGACAGTCTGCCGCCCTATGAGGTGCTGGATGCGATTCTGCGCGGTTACGTCGAAGAAGATCGCTCGGTCGAAGAACTGATTGCGGACGGTTTCGACCGGGCGACGGTCGAGCGGGTGTCGCGGCTGGTGATCGTCAACGAATATAAGCGTCGGCAGGCCGCGCCGGGCGTGCGGATTACGCCACGCGCTTTTGGGCGGGATCGGCGGTATCCGATTACGTCGGGATTCCGCCGCTAACGGGCCAGCGCCGGGGTCAGATGCGGCTGCATCTCCTGCAACAGCGCTTTGAAAATCTTGGGGTTGCCCGCCACGATATTGCCGGTCTGCATGAAATCGTTGCCGCCGCTGAAATCGCCGATCAGGCCCCCTGCTTCCTGCACCAGCAGCGCCCCGCCCGCCATGTCCCATTCCTTCAGTCCCAACTCCCAGAAACCATCCAGCCGCCCGGCTGCGACGTAGGCCAAATCCAGCGAGGCTGCGCCCGCCCGGCGAATTTCCAGACAACGGCCAAACAGGCTGTTGAACAGGTTCAGATAGGCGGGCTGATGCTGAGGGTGACGGAACGGAAAACCGGTGCCGAGCAGCGCGTTTTCCATTGGCGTCACGTTGCTCACCCGAATGCGCCGATCATTGACTTGTGCGCTGTCCCCGCGTGAGGCGGTGAACATCTCTTCCCGGACTGGATCGTAAACCAGAGCCGCCTCCAGCCGGTTTTTATGGCGAAAGGCTATGGAAATGGCGAAATGCGGAATGCCATGCAGAAAGTTGGTGGTGCCGTCCAGCGGATCGATGACCCATTGATGCTCGTCCTGACCCGGCTGTTCGCCGCTTTCCTCAGCGACAATGCCATGATGCGGATAGGTCTTGCGCAGAACTTGAATAATCTCCCGCTCGGCCTGCACATCGGCTTCGCTGACAAAATCGCTGCGCTGCTTGGCGGTGACGGTCAGTCGATCCAGGTGATCGAAATGGCGGAGCAGAATGCGGCTGGCGCTGAGAGCGGCGCGCTTGGCAATAGTCAGGACTGGATTCATGGCGGGTCGGATCGTTCGGAAAGGGAGCCGGCTGATCCGGCGCGTGCGCGCTATCATAGCAGAACAGGCCGATTAACAAAAAAACCATTGACTTCATTTAGTTGCAAGAGGGGATGATTAGCGATGGCTGGGAACGGACGGTCTTGTAATCAACGGGATTGGAGGTTTAAGCGATGAGTGCGGAATTGTTGAAGGAAACGATCAAGCGGGAATTGCCCGGCTTGCTGCGGGACGATCCCGGGCTGCGGGCTTACATTCTGGAACTGACCCGGCAGGAGTATGCCGGGCGGGCCGAAACGCAGGATCGATTTTACGAAATGTTGGCTGAACTGCGTCGCGACCGGGAAGAGCAGGCCCGCAAGTGGGACGAACAGAAGGCTGAAACTCAACATTATTGGGACGAGCAAAACCGCAAGTGGGACGCGAATCAGGCGGAACTGCGGCGGTTGCATGAGGAGATCATGGAGCAGGCGCGGAAACACGAGCGCGGCATTGGCGCTCTGGGGTCGCGCTGGGGCATGCAATCGGAAAATGCCTTCCGTGACGCGCTGGCGGGGATTCTGGAAAGGAATTTTGGGGTGCAGGTCATCAATGTCCAGGATTATGACGATCAGGGCGACGTCTTTGGCCGACCCGATCAAGTGGAGCTGGATGTCATCATCAAAAATGGCCTGTTGCTGATCTGTGAATTGAAATCTTCCATTGACAAGGCCGGGATGTATATTTTCGAGCGCAAGGCGCGGTTTTATGAGCGGCGGCATCAACGCAAAGCCAATCGCCTGATCGTGATTTCGCCGATGATTGACGCACGGCGCGCAAGGTGGCGGAGCGGTTGGGCATCGAGACCTACGGCGATTCAATCCTGGTGGAATCCTTGTGAGCAACAGCGGTATGGTTCTGTGGGTATGCTTGGTAATCCCCATCAAATATCAGGAGCATAGCCATGATCTCGCTGACCGATGCCGAACTGACCGACCTCGCCGCCGAGGTGGATGCGCAACTTGAAGCGCTGCAATCCGCCGCGCTAATTTCTTCCCCGTTGCTCAAAACTGGGGCCGACCCATCCGGTTCGCTGCCCGCCGCGCCCGCGCAACAAGCCGTGATCGAACAGGCCACCGGCGAAAACTTTGAGACGTTCTGGCAGAAATTCCTTCGACAAGCCCGCCGCGATCTGTGCCTGCCCGGTGGAAAACTGCATGAGCAATGGCAGAAATGGGGCGACCTGGACAGCAAGACCGCAGTGGGTTACGTTCACGGTGCCCTGCTGAGTATGGGCATCACCGGGCAGGTTGTAGGGCCGGTAGCAGTTGCGGTCACCGTATTTCTGCTAAATGTGCTGCTGAATATCGGCATCAAGACCATTTGCGAAGGCTGCGAATAACCAACAGGACTTTCGCTCCATCCGTTCGCCCTGACGCTTCGACAAGCTCAGCGGTCGAAGGGCATTTGTAGGTAAAAACCGGGGTTCGACAGGCTCACCCCGAACGGTTTTTTTAACCTGAAGCGAAAGTCCTGACCAAAATTTTGGAGTGCATGAGAGGGAATCCATGTCCACCGAACTCAATCTGCGTTTCCCAAACCCAGAGCAGGTCGTGGTCCGTTTTGGTGATGACGAAACCGCTGTCCTGCCTTTTCAGAATCCGCTGACCGCCAAGGATCATGCCGATATTCGCTGGTATGTGGAAACCTATGCGGCTCATTCGCTGGGCGACCCGGACGACAGCGAAGCCGCCCGCATTCGGGACCAGTTGCCGGTGTGGGGAAAAGCCTTGTTCGATGCGGTGTTCGGCGATCCCGCCGCCCGGCGTTGGTTCAACACCTTCCAGGACGCGGACGATCCGGCCAAGCTCATCACCGTCAGCGCCGAACATCCGGCCATTTTGGCGTTGCCGTGGGAGTTGCTGCACGAATCCACCGCCCCCGACGGCGCCCATTTATTCCACGAGCAAATCAGCATCCGCCGCCGGTTCGCCGGAGCGGGCCAAGGACGCCCACCGTTCAAGATCAGCGCCAAGGATCGCCTGCATCTGCTGTTTGTGGTCAGCCGACCCGAAGGCGTCGGTTTTATTGACCCCCGCGCCGATGCCGCCGCCGTGCTGGATGCGGTGGACGAACATGCGCCGGGCCGGATCACGGTGGAATTCCTGCGCCCCGCGACCCTGGACGCTTTGCTGGATCGGTTGGACGACGCTGATAAGCCCGCCGTGGACATTTTGCATTTCGACGGCCACGGGGTTTTCGACGCGGCGGGCGGCATTCTCAAGCGGAACAAAGCGGCGACGGGGCGGACGCGGCGGCGCCGAAGGGATGTTCCGCGACGCTGCGCCGGACGGATCGCCGAATACCGGCTACCTGCTGTTCGAGGACAATAATCATCAAAGAGCCTTGGTGTCCGCCGGACAGTTGGGGGCGAATCTACACCGCCGCAAGGTGGCGCTGGTGATTCTGTCCGCCTGCCAATCCGCCGCGCAAGGCGACGCCGACGCCGAGCCTTTGGGCAGCGTTGCCGCCCGCCTGACCGCGACGGGCATTCCGGCGGTGTTGGCGATGACTCATTCGGTGCTGGTGGCGACGACGCGGGTGCTGTTCGGGGAGTTTTACAAACATCTGGCGAAAGGCCGGAGCCTGGGATTGGCGCTGGACTCAGCCCGCATCTATCTCAAGAATCGTCCTGAGAAGTTTGAAGTGCAGCGCGGGCCGGAGCGCGTTCCGTTGCGGCTGCACGATTGGTTCATCCCGGCGCTGTATCAGAGCGGGACGGATAAGCCGCTGCTGGCTGACGCAACGCAAGCGGACGGCTCGGTTTCAAAACCGGGTCGGGTTTTCCGTCCCGGCCCGAAGCGGGTTTCTTTGGCCGTCGCCGTTCGTTGTGGGAGATCGAGCGTGGTTTCGCGGGAAAGAAGACGCGCCGCATCACCATCACCGGCTTCGGCGGCCAGGGCAAAACCGCGCTGGCTTTGGAAGCCGGGCGCTGGCTGGTGCGCACCGGTTTGTTTCGCGCCGCCGCGTTCGTGAGCTATGCGGGATTTCAGGGCATTGACGCGGTGGCGGTGGCTCGCAACGAGATAGGCGCGGCGCTGAATTTGACGCTGGTGGATACAGCGGCGGCGACGCAGGCTTTGCAGAAAACGCCCACGCTGGTGATTCTCGACAATCTGGAAAGCTTGGCGGCGGACGCGCTCAAGGAGTTGCTGGATGCCGCCAAAGAGTGGTCGGAGGCGGGCGGTTCGCGGGTGTTGCTGACCACGCGCACGCCGGAGTTTGGACATCCGGCCTACCAGGTCATAGATACGCACGTTTACCAGCGCATCCCACTCGACGGGTTGGGCAATCGCGACCAGCCCGACGCGGCCTTGGAATGGTTCGCGGAACTGCAAAAGCTGCCGCCCG